>NZ_JASJVL010000005.1:0-283116 GCF_035019745.1 Pseudomonas sp. 10S5 | reverse complement strand
TTTGAAGATCGCGATGGCGCTGAGTTGGTCTACCTGCGTGCCCAACGCGACATGGAGCAACTGGTTCAGAACGACAGTCGCTTGGAAGTGCGTGGCCAGCGCTTGGAAACGATCAAGGGCAACAGCACCACCGTTATCAAAGCCGAGCAGAACCTCACGGTCACCGGCGCACGTAAGGTGCAGTTGTCAGCGGCGGATCATTTGCAAGTGGCCGGCTCCAGCCATACCCGCGTCGGCGGCGCGTTGGTCATCGAAGCGGCGCAAGAAGTACATATTTCTGGCGAGAACATCGTTATCGACGGCGGCATCACCCTGACCCTGTCCATTAATGGTCAGCATCTGGTGCTCAACCCTGCGGGAATCTTCTCCAGCGTGCCGATTGTGTTGGGTGGGGTTCCGCTGCCGGGAACGCCTGCAGCGCCGTTATCTCCTGGGAGCATTCAGCCTCTGGATACAGGCGTGGCGTTGGCCCCCGAGGGCCTGATCAAAGCGCTCAAAAACAAATCCTTGGTTTGCCCAGTGTGCGAACTAGCTAACACGGAGCAAACCCATGACAACGGCTAAACGGACCCCGCTGAAAATACCCGATGATCTTCCGTGGAAGCAGAACGTTGGCTTGTTGCTTGACGCCGTACAGGTCGAGAACTTGCTGCCGAAGCTGTTCGCGTGGGATTGCACCGTGAAGGTAGAGCCCCTTTACCTGCAAACCCGTTTCGCCCAGCTCCGAGACGTTTCACCCTGCCTAGTGCGGGTGAGAAGTCCAAGTGATCCGGCACTTGTCGAGTTTCTGGCCCACGCTCAGGAGCATTGGGGCTATCTCATCTGCAGTGTTGCGCCATGGGCGGAAATGGTCGCTCACCTGCGTTGGCTGGCAAGCATCAAGCACCCGTCAGGGGCCGACATGCTATTGCGCATCGCCAATCCAGCAGTGGCTCGCGCGCTGTTAGGCGATACACAAACATCGGCGGCCACGCTGTTCGGGCCTTGCCAACGGGTGGTCGTGATCAACCCGATTGGCGATGGCTGGGATCATTTTATCCGCCACAGCGAGGCGCCCATTGCGGACCACTCGGCGCTGTACCAACTGAGCGAGCACCAATGGTCGCTTCTGGAAAGCGCCAGTTTTAGCAAAATGGTGTCAGAACTCTATCAGCACATGAGCGAATTTTTTCCGCAATACCAATCAACCCTGACCGCGCACGAACGCTGGGACCATCTGTACCGGTTAGCCAAACGCGCGGCTGCCTGCGGGCATGACAGCGAAGCGGACATCTGGCTTTACGCCAACGCTCACGGGTTGCTGGGTGATCAGGTCATGGGCGAAGACCCGGAAATCCTCCAATTATTGGCGCCGGAGCAACCGTCTCCCGAACAGCGCATGCACCTTATCTCCTCATTGGCCGAGCGGAAATGCTTCCCATGACAAATCTAATGACCCCACGTGGACACTTGGCCAATTTGATTGCCAAGTCACGCAGCCATGACAGCGCCAGCGCTGGCGGCGCATGCCCGCTGACCAAAACCACGATTCAGTTGTTGCCGCTGCGCTACGGATTGGTGGAACACCTCACCCCACCTTCCGACTTCCCCATGCCCCATACCTTGCAAAGCAAGGCCATGGGCATTCGATTGCTGCGCGATGGCTACTTGTATGTTGTCGACAGCAGCAGCGGGTTCCTCCATGAGTATTTGATTGAGCAGGGTTCCCTTTCCAAGCTGCTTTGGGACGGAGCCGAGGTGGCGAGTGATGTACGTCAACATGCCGTTGGCAATGAAAGTACGCTGATAGTCCCCCGAAACAATGCGGTCTATGTCGCCTACTCGGAAATCCAGTGGACCGCCTATAAATGCTCGCAAGTGATCCAGTCCGCGACTGAGCGTGAACGGTTCATGCAACGCGTGAATCTCGCTTCAGCAAGCAGTGAACGCACCGCCAAACATCTACTGACCGAGAGCCAAGCCAGCGCCTGGTTGGCAGAAGTTGCGGAAAATCGTTGCGAGGCGGGCGGTCGCGGTCCGGTTGATAAGGCACCCACAGCGCAACTGCCCGAAGGCGCCAACCCGGAAGAAAATACTGCTTACCTCTGGGAACAGGCGCCGTTGTTTCGTCATACCTGGATTGAGGAGCTGACCAGTCAGGTCGGTGGCGCGCACAAAAATGACTTCTTGTTTCTGGTCGTTCGCGACGACATTGGCATCATGCGCGACCTGGCAGCCGCGCAACTCAAGGTTGCCGATTGGATGGGTGAATGGGCCGACGATGACATCATTCAGCGTCAATACGTGACCGGCTCTTACATTCAGTCTCTGTACACCGTCAATCAAAAACGCCTTGTGGACCTGGCCCGCGATAATTCGGGCGTCACCGAATTACTTAAAGACATCAACGAATCAGAGCAGGAAACACTGGTTAGCTACCTGCACAACAAGCGTGAGTACCAAGGGCCTACGCTGTATGGCGACGAGCTCAAATGGCGCGAGATGGCGAAAACCATTCCGTTCGCCGAATCCATATTGGCCTTGCGCGATGCCTTGGGGGGCGAACGCTGGCAAAAGCACGAACAAACCATCGCCGAAATTAATCTTCAAACCTATGAATCGCTTCATGGGGCAGAGCCCGGCGAGCGCGGTATTGATGATTTAGTCCAGCGCCACGCCATGCAGACCTTTGTGCTCAAGCAGCAAACCCTGTTGCAGCACTGGCAAGGTCAACTCAAGCGCATCCGCGCCGACCGCCTGAAGATGATCGTCGAAGGGCATTTTCACCGTGCCGCCTGGTATTACGACTTTCAACAAAGCGAACAGATCAAGCACCGCTTGGAAACTGAACTGCTCTGCGTTGCCGCCATCTGCGACGACCAGGATGCTTGGCAGCAACTGGAAACCTACTTGGAGAAAAACCCACTGGTACAAGTGCCAGGTCTGGACACCCTGGGCAGTGCCGAACAGGACGCGACATTAAAAGAACTCGCGGACCTCAGTAATATCTCAATCAAAATCGCCGACGCCCCAGCCGCTGTCGCGGAAATGGATGCGTTGGCCAACCAGTTCAACAGCCTCATGCGCCAGCGCTTGCCTAATTACATGGCGTTGACCAGTCAGTTTGAAGGGTTGAATAGCTTGTTGGGTGGGGCGTATGACCCGGCACGGCAGATGACCACGGCTCATCAATTGGACCTTTTTAAGCAGGACTTTGAGAGAGGCTCGCGCGTTGATCTCAACAGTTTTATTCGTAACATCGGTCCAGTTGCACGGCTGCGGCTGCTCCGTGCGTATGCCACCAGTGGGCTGACACTTCGGGCAGCGACACCGTTTGAGATAGAGAATTTCAACCGCGACCGCAACACAGCAATCGACATGCGACGAGAACTGAAGCAGTTATACAGAGAGCGCCACCTTGTTTTAATTCGTCATCAAGCCTCGCGTCATTTAAATAACCAGATCGCTAATCTAAAAAATAGTCTTGAACTTGTGGAGGATCGTCTTACTCAGGGGCTTACGCCTGGCGGTAAAGGCCCCGGCCAAATTGGATTGGTGTTGGGCAACATGGACGCCGAGCTAAGCGACGAGATGCAGCGCGCGGTTCGGGATTATCGAAGTACGGACACGTTTAAAAAACCGATTGCAGGTGCATTGACGGCTAAAGGTAATCAGATTGCGGTGGTTGTGTTTTATTTTCAGGCGGTTAATTTTGTTAGTGCTGCGGATGAACTGTTCAGTCGCAGTTCAATTTCGTTTCGTGATTCATTACCTTTCTTCGCAGCACTCACAGGAATGTCCGCAGCCGGTTTCTCTGCAGGCCAAGGTTTAGCGATAGGCATACTTCAGGCCCATATCGCAGAGATGGAAAGTGCATCTGGCAAACTTAACGCCATGAGTAGATTAGGGAGGTGGTCAGCGTTTACCGGTCTCGGTACTTTTCTGTTCGGTTTCCTGGCGGCCGCTATCGATTTTCGTAGGCATTCCATCGGGTGGGGGCAAGCATTGTCGGAAGGGGATGGCAAGAAGCTAGCTGCATCCTCACTGCAACTAAGCGGCGATACTGTTTTGATGGGCGCAAACGGCTGGGGACTTAAACACAATTATTTCATTATTAAGGAAGTTCTGCGTTTATCCAAAGAGTTGCGCGCCATGGCCTGGGCTGAAAAAAGCCCACTCTTAGTTAACATTGCTGCCCGTGCCAACCTGATCGGTATCATTGGTATGGCACTGCAAATGGCAGGGCAAGGTACCTACAATTATTTTAATTTGGATGACACAAAAAAATGGCTGCACCACAGCGCTTGGGGTTTGGACAACCTCAACCGCAGTCTGGAAGACGATTGGATCGCGTTGGCGACCGCCGTCCAGCAGCCCTTGTGCGAAATGATCCGCCAAGACGACGACGTGACCGAGTTCCGCTTCGCATTGCCCGGGGTCAGCACTGCAGATTTGGACAGTCGTGAGGTGTCTATCGAAGTGCATCAGCGCCGTGAGAGGGAGCAATCACAGAAGGGGTGGGGTCGCCCGGTACATATCCCGCCTTACTGGGAGGGGCGCAGTGAGTATTTTGCGAGCCAGCTTCGCATCGTCAGCCAAAACCATGAAGCGTTGGTATTAAGCCTTTCGTTTTCAAAATACGAATTGACCGACCCGTTCGGTTTGGTTATTGCGCTGTCCTACAAGCTGGAAGACCACCAACCTTTACGCCATCGAACTATTTTCCCTATCCTCGACATACACAAATCCTATGTACACAGTAGGGCCCTTTATCACAAGGGCGTGTTTAAATACAAACCAGAGACGGAACTTCCCTTCAAGTTGCAAGCCACTGACGCTTGGCCGTTAACAGCTATAGAGTTGAGGAACCGTGATGCTGAATAAGTTATTTCGGCGCAAAAAAATTAGCGCACCACCCGTGGCGAATCCTGATATTAAAAATAATCGGCCTCGTGTAGGTGAGGTTCGGAGAAGCGGCTCGGAAGAAACATTGTACTTGTCCCCGCTACCAGTCTTCACAGGGCAACCAGCTGTTAGCTCCCAGAATTTTTCGGAGATGAATGAGGTCTATCTGCAGATGGGAGGCAGTAATATTGGTATGGTGATGCAAGGAAAGTTACTGGCGTGGACAATCTGGATAATCTTGATAATGTTATTTATATTTCCGCTAATCGCGGCGACGATGATGGTTGTGTTTTCTCCACCTGATATCGAGCGTTTTTTTTGGGAGCTTCTTTGGATGGCAATTCGGGCTAATCTCGAAGCGGTTATACTTACGGGGGTTGTTTTGCTTGGTATATGTTGGCACGCTACTCTTCAAGGCGTCCGCACAAGCGCCAAACAATACCCCTTACGTTTCAATCGCCAACGCCGCGAAGTTTGTTTTGTCGACAGCGACACCTATGAAGTGTTGATCGTGCCATGGGAGAGCGTGGTCGCTTGGGTGTCCCAGTCAGAAATGATGGGTCAATACGGCAGCATTCAATTTTTCGAGTTCGGCATGGGGCTTGAGGATGAAAAGAACGACACCGTGCAGTTCGTCCTGGCCAGTAAGCCCAGTCAAGCCCACGCCATTGGTACATGGGAAGCGATCCGCTTGTACATGGAGCAAGGCATACCAAGCCAGGCGGATGACCTGTCGGTATGGATGATAGGCCGTGATTTAACAGAAGATGAGTTGCGTCCGTATGAAGGACTGCATACATGGAACGTGGAGCGACGAATCAAAGAAGACACGGGCAGCTTACATATGCCGATCAGTGATGAACGCATGGCCGAAATAGGCCTTGAACCCCGCACCCGCTGGCCATTGCGTTGGTGGTACGTGCGCCGCGTTTTGACCTTCTGGAAAATGCCTTACCTGCTCGCCGAGTGGGGCCATAAAGCCGGCTCGCCCGTTCTGCCTGAAACCGTGCAACGTTGGTCACAACCCATTCCCGCCGAACAGTGGGCCAAACCCAGCGCCGCCCTGGAAAAAGCCACACAGACCGTTCAAGACGCGATGCGTAAAAAGAAGATGAACTTCATTGATGCCTGCGCGCTGTTGGAAAAAAATGCTCAATAAACTGTACCGGCGCAAACCAAACAAACTGCCGTCCGTAGCGAAGCCAGACATAAAAAACAATAGACCCCGCGTTGGAGAGGTTCGGAAGAGCGGTGCGGAAGAAACATTATATCTTGCCCCGCTGCCGGTTTTTACCGGGCAGCAGCCTATTAGTACCCAGAACTTTTCCGAAATGAACGAGGTTTATGTGCAGATGGGAGGCAGCAATATTGGTATGGTAATGCAGGGGAAGTTGCTCGCGTGGTTGATGCTACTGATATTAATAGCAATGTTTATATTTCCGCTAATTATGGCAGCGATGGTACTTGTATTTTCACCTCCGCACATTGAGCGTTTCTTCTGGGAACTTCTTTGGATAGGCATTCAGGCAAATTTCGATGTAATTTGTTTTTCAGGAGTTGTTTTGATTGGCATATGTTGGCATGGCTCGCTACAGGATATTCGTAAAAATGCCAAACAATACCCAATACGTTTTAACCGCCAACGCCGCGAAGTCTGTTTTGTTGACAGCGACACCCATGAAGTGTTGATCGTGCCATGGGAGAGCGTTGTCGCCTGGGTGTCCCAGTCAGAAATGATTAGTCAATACGGCAGCGTTCAACTTTTCGAGTTCGGCATGGGACTTGAGGATGAAAAGAACGACACCGTGCAGTTTGTCCTGGCCAGTAAACCCAGCCAAGCTCATGCCATTGGTACGTGGGAGGCAATTCGCCGATATATGGAGCAAGGCATCCCAAGCCAGGCGGATGAACTATCGGTATGGATGATCGGCCGTGATTTAACAGAAGATGAGTTGCGTCCGTATGAAGGACTGCATACATGGAACGTGGAGCGGCGAATCAAAGAAGACACGGGCAGCTTACATATGCCGATCAGTGATGAACGCATGGCCGAAATAGGCTTGGAACCCCGCACCCGCTGGCCACTGCGTTGGTGGTACGTGCGCCGCGTTTTGACCTTCTGGAAAATGCCTTACATGCTCGCCGAGTGGGGCCATAAAGCCGGTTCGCCCGTTTTGCCTGAAGCAGTGCAGCGTTGGTCCCAACCCATTCCCGCCGAACAGTGGGCCAAACCCAGCGCAGCCCTGGAAAAGGCCACGCTAACCGTTCAAGACGCAATGCGTAAAAAGAAGATGAACTTCATTGATGCCTGCGCGCTGTTGGAAAAAAATGCTCAATAAACTGTACCGGCGCAAACCAAACAAACTGCCCTCCGTAGCAAAGCCAGACATAAAAAACAACAGGCCCCGCGTTGGAGAGGTTCGGAAAAACGGTGCGGAAGAAATATTGTACCTGTCCCCGCTACCGGTCTTCACTGGGCAGCCGGCCATTAGTACCCAGAATTTCTCGGAGATGAGCGAAGAATATTTGCAGATAGGAGGGAATAATAATGGCATGGTTGAGCAGGGGAAAATGCTGGCTTTCGTGATCTGGATTGTGTTGTTCATGACAGTGATATCTCCATTTTTTATGGCAGCGTTCGTAGTGGTTTTTTCCCCCGTCGATATAGAGCGTGATTTCTGGCAAATAGTCGGCCTAGGATTTCAGGTTCATATTGAAGCGCGTGTATTGACGGCAGTATCCCTGCTAGGGATATGTTGGCACGCCACTCTTCAAGGCGTCCGCACAAGTGCCAAACAATACCCCCTACGTTTCAATCGCCAACGCCGTGAAGTTTGTTTTGTCGACAGCGACACCCATGAAGTGTTGATCGTGCCATGGGAGAGCGTTGTCGCCTGGGTGTCCCAGTCAGAAATGATGGGTCAATACGGCAGCATTCAATTTTTCGAGTTCGGCATGGGACTTGAGGATGAAAAGAACGACACCGTGCAGTTTGTCCTGGCCAGTAAACCCAGCCAAGCTCATGCCATTGGTACGTGGGAGGCAATTCGCCGGTATATGGAGCAAGGCATCCCAAGCCAGGCGGATGACCTATCGGTATGGATGATCGGCCGTGATTTAACAGAAGATGAGTTGCGTCCGTATGAAGGACTGCATACATGGAACGTGGAGCGGCGAATCAAAGAAGACACGGGCAGCTTACATATGCCGATCAGTGATGAACGCATGGCCGAAATAGGCTTGGAACCCCGCACCCGCTGGCCACTGCGTTGGTGGTACGTGCGCCGCGTTTTGACCTTCTGGAAAATGCCTTACCTGCTCGCCGAGTGGGGCCATAAAGCCGGTTCGCCCGTTCTGCCTGAAGCAGTGCAACGTTGGTCCCAACCCATTCCCGCCGAACAGTGGGCCAAACCCAGCGCAGCCCTGGAAAAAGCCACGCTAACCGTTCAAGACGCAATGCGTAAAAAGAAGATGAACTTCATTGATGCCTGCGCGCTGTTGGAAAAAAATGCTCAATAAACTGTACCGGCGCAAACCAAACAAACTGCCGTCCTTAGCGAAGCCAGACATAAAAAACAACAGGCCCCGCGTTGGAGAGGTTCGGAAAAACGGTGCGGAAGAAATATTGTACCTGTCCCCGCTACCGGTCTTCACTGGGCAGCCGGCCATTAGTACCCAGAATTTCTCGGAGATGAACGAAGAATATTTGCAGATAGGAGGGAATAATAATGGCATGGTTGAGCAGGGGAAAATGCTGGCTTTCGTGATCTGGATTGTGTTGTTCATGACAGTGATATCTCCATTTTTTATGGCAGCGTTCGTAGTGGTTTTTTCCCCCGTCGATATAGAGCGTGATTTCTGGCAAATAGTCGGCCTAGGATTTCAGGTTCATATTGAAGCGCGTGTATTGACGGCAGTATCCCTGCTAGGGATATGTTGGCACGCCACTCTTCAAGGCGTCCGCACAAGTGCCAAACAATACTCAATACGTTTTAACCGCCAACGCCGCGAAGTCTGTTTTGTCGACAGCGACACCCATGAAGTGTTGATCGTGCCATGGGAGAGCGTGGTCGCTTGGGTATCCCAATCTGAAATGATTAGTCAATACGGCAGCGTTCAACTTTTCGAGTTCGGCATGGGACTTGAGGATGAAAAGAACGACACCGTGCAGTTCGTCCTGGCCAGTAAGCCCAGCCAAGCTCATGCCATTGGTACGTGGGAGGCAATTCGCCGGTATATGGAACAAGGCATACCAAGCCAGGCGGATGACCTGTCGGTATGGATGATAGGCCGTGATTTAACAGAAGATGAGTTGCGTCCGTATGAAGGACTGCATACATGGAACGTGGAGCGACGAATCAAAGAAGACACGGGCAGCTTACATATGCCGATCAGTGATGAACGCATGGCCGAAATAGGCTTGGAACCCCGCACCCGCTGGCCACTGCGTTGGTGGTACGTGCGCCGCGTTTTGACCTTCTGGAAAATGCCTTACTTGCTCGCAGAATGGGGCCATAAAGCCGGTTCGCCCGTTTTGCCTGAAGCAGTGCAGCGTTGGTCCCAACCCATTCCCGCCGAACAGTGGGCCAAACCCAGCGCAGCCCTGGAAAAAGCCACGCTAACCGTTCAAGACGCAATGCGTAAAAAGAAGATGAACTTCGTTGATGCCTGCGCGTTACTGGTTAAGAACGCCAAGTGAAGGGCCTGATCAATAATCGAAACACTCGGACTGGTCCGATACACTGAGGATCTGGAGCCCGCCTCCAAAAGCCTATACACAGCTCAAAAGCCTGCTTCTGCGCCGTGCCAAGTTGATTCAATGCCGCGTGAAAATGAAACAAAGTTGAGAAGCTGAAAGCCAGATGCAAGAGGCGTTTGACGAGTTTTGGCCGCGATTGATCATTTCGGAAAGCGCGTCGCGTCGTGCCCCATGGCGGCCACCAAATGTCGCTGAACATCGCTACGGGTTTGCATTTGGGCGGCACGAATCCTACCCAGACATGTTCCAGCCATTGGCGGCTTCGATGATGGTATTGGGGTTGAAAACGGTTACGTCGGGCTACCGGATATTCCAGGCGTTGGCTTTGAAGCCAAATCGGCGTTGTATGCGGTCATGCGCGAGTCGGGTGAGGGCGCCTGATAGCGCAGCGCCCATGATGTTCGCGGCTCTGCCACTGTGTTCAAGTTCGAGCCCGGTGGGTAATGCTTTGGTTCGCTGATACGGTGCTAAAAATCGATGTTTTGGTTGTTTGCCCGCCAGGCGGTCCTGAGTGCTCAGGGATGACCGTCAGCCTTACGCACGGACGTCGGCATGTCCGCTAAACCTAATGGCTCAAACAAAAACCGCCGTTTCGATCGCGCCTGTAGAAAGCGCGGGAGTGTTAAACTCCTGCCACTTAACACGCGAGGGGAAAATTGTGCGCGGATTGCTCATGGTGGTGGCTGTTTTGATGTTGGCAGGGTGTGGCGAAGGTGCGGCGGACAAACCGGCAAAAGTGCAGGCGACAACCGTGGCTCAGGTCTCAGCGCCCCAGTGGGACGTGTTAGTAGAAGACCCCAAGGCCATCAGTGATTTGACCGACCGGCTCGTCGAGCATGGTTTTCCGTCTTTCGTCGCAGTCCGTGACGGAAAAGAGCGCGTGTTGCTTGGCCCCTTCAATTCCAGGGCCGCTGCCGAAGAGAAACGCGCGCAACTGGCACTTAAGATGAGTTACCAGTCTTCCATCGTTGATCACACGCTATAAGCCATTAACTTGGCTCGCGTTCGATACCCTGTTTACATTCAGTTGCAACGCGACACTCAATGGCGGGTGTTTTATCACCTGCGCCTTATCAAGCAAGCGACTGCGGGAGCAATTTTATGGACGAAGTACAACGATTAGGCGAGCTGCTGAGCGCCAACCAACGCAACGAAGAACACAAGCACCAGCAGTTCCATACCGACCTTGCGCGCTGGGAATCCAGCATTTTGAGCTTATACGAACAAATCGAAAGCTGGATGACTCCGCTTAAAAGCAGTGGGCAGATGGAATTTGAATATGAGCCGCACCAAGCGCAAAGCAAGGGTTACCCGGACGAAAACTCGCCGTTCCGCACTCAGCGCATGACGCTGTCATTTGCCGGGCGGCAGGTGGTATTTGTGCCTGACGCAATGGGCCCTAAAGGCTTAATCTCGATTTCTGCTACGGGTCTGAGTGTCCATGCGCAGGAGCAGGTATCGTTAGCATTAGCGGCGGGTGCCAGCGAATGGCAGATGACCCGACGTATCGGAGTCAAAGAGTCGGCAACTCATGAATTTACCGCCGATTACTTTGCTCGCCAGTTGCAAACATTAGTGCCCCAGCATCCAGCCTGAGTATTGTGCGGCAGCTCGTTCCTGTGCGCTCATAACAAAGCGGTGTGCCGGGCACACCGCTAACGCATGACCTAAGAACGACGCCCAAGCAGCAGGCCGATGACCAAACCAAACCCTGCAGATGCAGCGACGGTCTGCCATGGATGCCCACCAATGTAAGTTTCTGTAGCATCAACTGCAGGTTTGGTGCGTTCGCGCACGCTGGATACCGAATCCAGCGCTTGTTTAAGCTTCTGGCTCAATTGCTTGCGCAAAGTTGCAGCTTCGTCACCTACAAGTGCGGCGCTGTCGTTGAGCAATTTGTCTGATTCCTCGATCAGCGCCTGCAACTCACTAAATGCCTGATCCTTGATTTGCTCGGCGGTGTTTTGAGCAGCAGTTTTGCGGGCCATGATGTCTTCCTTTCAGTTAATTACTACAGTGAGCAATTGAGCTCCACTGAGCAAAAAAGTTGCAGCGTTTTTGCTTTCATTTGTTAACTGAACAAACAATGTCGCCTCAGAAACAACCTGCGGCAGTGTAAGATGCAGCCGTTTTCAGTCACAGGTGATTCGTATGAGCTTCAACCTTGCCAACCGGCCTATCAGCGAGCGCACAGCGCTTGAAGATGAAAAATCCAGACTGTTTGACCTCTGGCAGAGCAACTTGGGTAAAGCCAAGAGTGATGCCGCTAGGCTGATGGGTGAACGCTCCAAGCGCAAGGGCAAATGGTCCGAGTGGGTACGTTCAGAGCTCGACCTTATGTCCCCACCGGAATACGCCAATATGGTGCGCAGTGAAGTAAATCGCTTGGTAGCGGCGACCAAATAGGCTTACCAGCTGCCGTCGGCGCGGGGTAGGCTGAGGGTGCCGCTGTCACTGAAACGCATCGTGCCAAACAATCCGCCTGCCAGCTTTCCATGCAGTACATACGGCAGGTTCTCGATGCCTTCGCTTTGGCTAAGGCCGAAAGCCTGGCGCAGCGCGGCGAACGCTGAGACCGTCACTGGCACCACGAGCACTGCCTCGGAAAATCGTCCGATAGTGCCGCGTTGATCGCTGACACCCGACGCCAATAACTTGCCATTTACGTCCAGGTCGAGGACGACCCCGGAATACTCGATGGCCGTTTCATTAGGGTTTTGCAGCCGAAGTTTGACCGCAAAGCGCACCTCCAAGCCCTGACCTTGCAACGGTTCAATCCCGACCACATTGATGTTCAGCGGATCGCGGTTGGGTAATAGCGCGCAAGCGCTCAGCATAACGATCAATAAAGAAGTCAGCAGCATGCGAACTGGGCGTAGCGGCATTAGTGTCACTCCATTGAGCAAAGTGAAAGCTTATCGGCTCAACTGTGCGACCCTTCGTGCAGTCATAGGTTCGTTTCCTGCAGTGGTACTGGCTATTTAAACTTTGCGCCCTAAGATAAACGGCGACTCTCAAACACACCTAAACGGCTAGCAGGGCACTCTTCATCCATGTCGGAAAAAGACACCATCTCCATGCAACTGGTGCGCGAGGCACTATTGCAGTGTTGCACGCCAGGCGCGGCCACCGATGAGGTGCTGAACAAGGTTGGCATTGCGCTTGAATCCTTTGCGCAGCCGAATGCGCGGGTATCGGCGAGCGCTTACGCTCGGTTGTGGCGTTTGCTGGCGCGGCGTTTGGATGATGAGTTTTTTGGCATGGACCCACGCCGGTTACGGTCTGGCAGCTTGGCGTTTCTGTGCCGCTCGTCCATGGCTCAGTTGACCGTGTCGTGCGGGCTTGAGTCAGGCTTGAGCTTTTTATCGCTAATGCTGGATGGTTTTCAGGCGAGCCTGGTCCGTCAGCAAACTTTGGCTGAAATTGTGCTCGAAGAGCGCGATCAATCTCCCCGGCGGGCGTTCACCTATTTCGCCTACTGGATGATTGTTCACGGGGTAGCCTGTTGGCTGGCGGGGCGAAGAATTCCGATCCTGGCCATTGAATTGCGCTGCGCGAAGCCGGATTTTTACGAAGACTACGCGGTAATGTTTTCTGAGAACCTGCGCTTCGACCGTCCGCGCACCCGAATGATTTTCGCTGCCGACTGTCTGGACCTGCCGATCAAGCGCAGTGCCGAGGAATTGGCCCAGTTTCTGGCGCGGGCGCCGGGCAATATCTTGGTTAAGTATCGCGACCCGGAAAGCGTCGCCCAGCGGATCAAAAATGAGCTGCGCACCCAGCCCGCCGAATCCTGGCCAGAGACCGAAGCATTAGCCCAGGCTTGGCACATGTCAGCATCTACCCTGCGGCGGCGTTTGGCAGAAGAAGGCCAGAGCTACCAAGCGATCAAAGACAGCCTGCGTAAGGAGTTGGCGATTGTCTGGTTAGCCGATCCAGACGTCAGCTTTGCCGACATCGCTGCACGACTGGGGTTTGCCGACACCAGCTCGTTTTATAAAGCCTTCCGCAAATGGTCCGGCTCTAACCCGGGGCATTATCGAAGTTTAATCGTGGGGATTTAAGGCGCTTTTTTCTAGAAATCACCTTATAAACAACACATAACTTATTGAATAAAAGCATAGGTTCTTCGTAAGCATGCTCCTGCACGTCTTGTATTCACTGTAAGACGGGCGGCAGCCCCC
Organism: Pseudomonas sp. 10S5; assembly: GCF_035019745.1. Taxonomy (NCBI): domain Bacteria; kingdom Pseudomonadati; phylum Pseudomonadota; class Gammaproteobacteria; order Pseudomonadales; family Pseudomonadaceae; genus Pseudomonas; species Pseudomonas sp. 10S5. The sequence continues at coordinate 269,289 of NZ_JASJVL010000005.1, read as the reverse complement.
ACAGATGATATCGATATAGCCCCTTAACGCCGCCATTGGCCAAACCAGTCATCCAACTTGAGCGCTTTGACCATTGTCCGAACGTTCCTGTGCGTCGATTATTTCGCTATTCCAAAAAGCGAAGGCATTTTCATGCAGATCGAAGGCAAGGTTTTTTTAGTCAGTGGCGGTGCGTCGGGGCTAGGTGCGGCTACCGCGCAGATGCTGGTGGCCGCTGGCGCCAAGGTCATGCTGGTGGATATCAACGAAACCGCCGTCGCCGCTGAGGCGCAAAAATTAGGCGCTCAGGCACGCTATGCCGTGGCCGATGTCAGCCAGGAGTCGGCGGCACTAGCTGCTGTGGAGGCGGCGGTGACCGCGTTTGGTGGGCTTCATGGCTTGGTTAATTGCGCTGGCGTGGTCGGCGCCGAGAAGATTCTCGGCAAAAGCGGCCCCCATGGACTGGACAGCTTCAGCCGAGTGATCAACATCAATCTGATCGGCAGCTTCAATCTGCTTCGATTAGCCGCCGTCGCCATCGCCGAGACTGAAGCCGACGCAGGTGGTGAGCGCGGCGTCATTATTAATACCGCTTCCGTGGCGGCCTATGATGGTCAGATCGGTCAGGCTGCCTACGCGGCGTCTAAAGGCGCTATCGTCAGCATGACTTTGCCCGCTGCGCGTGAGCTGGCGCGGTTTGGTATACGTGTGATGACCATCGCCCCCGGTATTTTTGAAACACCGATGATGGCCGGTATGACTGAACAAGTGCGGGAATCACTGGCCGCCGGCGTGCCATTCCCGCCGCGCTTGGGCAAGCCGCAAGAGTACGCGGCGTTGGTCAGGCATATCATTGAAAACAGCATGCTTAACGGCGAGGTTATCCGTCTCGATGGTGCCTTGCGTATGGCCGCCAAGTAATTCTCCCATCACTGAGAAGCCAGAGATGTCTATCCAAGACCCAATTGTCATAGTAAGTGCTGCCCGTACCCCTATGGGCGGGTTTCAGGGGGTGCTTGCCAGTCTGACCGCGCCACAACTGGGCGCTGCGGCAATTCGTGCTGCCGTCGAGCGTGCAGGCGTTGAAGCCCAGGACATCGACGAAGTGTTATTCGGTTGCGTGCTGTCGGCGGGGTTGGGTCAGGCGCCCGCTCGGCAAGCGGCGCTGGGCGCGGGTCTGAGTCGTTCTACGGTGTGCACCACGCTCAACAAAATGTGTGGGTCGGGCATGCAGGCAGCCATTCTGGCTCACGACTCATTACTGGCCGGTAGCGCCCAGGTCGCGGTGGCTGGAGGGATGGAAAGCATGTCCAATGCCCCGTATTTACTGGACCGGGCCCGCAGCGGCTACCGAATGGGGCATGGCCGGGTGCTCGACCATATGTTTCTTGACGGATTGGAAGATGCTTACGACAAGGGCCGATTGATGGGTACCTATGCCGAAGACTGCGCTGAACTCAATGGTATTAGCCGCCAGATGCAAGATGCCTTTGCCGTGGACTCGCTGATGCGGGCCCAACAGGCCATCAGCAACGGCCGTTTCTCGGCCGAAATCGTTCCGGTGCAGGTTACCGTCGGCAAGGAACAGCGGCTGATCAGCGAAGACGAGCAGCCGCCCAAGGCTCGTATAGACAAAATTCCTGCTCTGAAACCGGCGTTTCGCGAAGGTGGAACGGTAACTGCCGCCAACTCCAGTTCGATTTCCGATGGCGCTGCGGCACTGGTACTGATGCGCCGCTCCGAAGCCCAGCGGCGTGGCTTGAAGCCGCTCGCAGTGATTCGCGCTCACGCGGCCTTCGCCGATGAGCCAGGGTTGTTTCCGACAGCGCCCATAGGTGCGATTAAAAAGTTGATGAGTAAGGTCGAGTGGTCGCTAACAGACGTAGACCTGTTTGAAATCAACGAAGCGTTCGCCGTGGTGGCGTTGGTGGCCATGAGCACGCTGGAAATTTCTCACGACAAGTTGAATATCCACGGTGGCGCGTGTGCGTTGGGGCATCCGATTGGTGCGTCGGGGGCGAGGATTTTGGTCACGCTGATCTCAGCACTGCGCCAAAAGGGGCTTAAGCGCGGCGTAGCAGCGGTGTGCATTGGCGGCGGCGAGGCGACAGCGGTTGCCCTTGAGTGCCTGTATTGAAGCGTTAAATAAGGAAACGAACATGCTTCCCACCGAAGAACAACAACAAATCAGCGATGCGGCCCGGCAGTTCGCCCAAGAGCGGCTCCGGCCGTTCTCTGCTCAATGGGACCGCGATCATGCTTTTCCGCGCCAGGCCATCAGTGAAATGGCTGAACTCGGCTTCTTCGGCATGTTGGTGCCCGAGCAATGGGGCGGCTGCGATACGGGTTACCTCGCATACGCCATGGCGTTAGAAGAGATCGCCGCTGGGGATGGCGCGTGTTCGACCATCATGAGTGTGCACAACTCAGTGGGCTGCGTGCCGATTCTCAGGTTCGGCACCGAACAACAGAAGCAGCGTTTTCTGACGCCGTTGGCCAGCGGCGAGATGCTGGGTGCTTTCGCTCTGACCGAGGCTCAGGCAGGCTCCGACGCCAGCAATTTGCGCACCCGCGCGCGGTTGGAGGGTGACCATTACGTGCTCAATGGCAGTAAGCAGTTCATCACGTCCGGGAAAAACGCCGGGGTGGTGATCGTCTTCGCCGTGACCGACCCCGCTGCCGGTAAGCGCGGTATCACAGCGTTTATCGTGCCGACCGACTCACCGGGTTACACCGTCGCCAAGGTTGAAGAGAAGCTCGGCCAACACGCCTCTGATACCTGTGAAATTCTGTTTGAAAACGTCAAGGTTCCGATTGATCAGCGCTTGGGCGCAGAGGGCGAGGGCTACAAAATCGCGCTGGCCAATCTGGAAGGCGGTCGCGTGGGCATCGCTGCTCAATCGATCGGCATGGCCCGCGCGGCGTTTGAAGTCGCTCGTGATTACGCCAAGGAGCGGACTAGCTTTGGCAAGTCATTGACCGAACACCAGGCCGTGGCCTTTCGACTGGCCGACATGGCCACTTCGATAGCGGTCGCCCGGCAAATGGTGCATTACGCGGCAGCGCTGCGGGACAGTGGCAAGCCGGCGTTGGTTGAGGCATCTATGGCCAAACTGTTTGCTTCGGAAATGGCCGAGAAGGTCTGCTCCAGTGCTTTACAGACTTTGGGTGGCTACGGCTATTTGAATGATTTCCCCCTGGAGCGTATTTACCGAGACGTGCGGGTCTGCCAGATTTATGAGGGCACTAGCGATATTCAACGAATAGTCATTTCAAGAAGTCTTTATCGTTAATTATCAACTACTTAAATTGATAATCTAATGTTATTTATGGAATATGGCGCTTTTTATATTTATTTTAAAAATGGAATAAAATCAATGAGTTATGAATCTATTCTGATAGAGATTCGAGGTCGTGTAGGTTTGATTACCTTGAACCGTCCCCACGCGTTGAATGCCTTGAACGCTCAATTGGTCCATGAGTTGAACCAGGCGCTGGATGTATTGGACGCGAATCGTGACATTGGCTGCATCGTCCTGACAGGCTCTAAAAAAGCCTTCGCCGCAGGTGCAGACATCAAGGAAATGTCTGAGTTGACGTATCCGCAGATCTACCTTGACGATCTGTTTTCCGACAGTGATCGCATTGCTAACCGGCGTAAACCGATGATCGCCGCGGTTGCCGGATTTGCCTTGGGCGGAGGTTGTGAGCTGGCACTGATGTGCGACTTTATCCTCGCGGCCGATAACGCAAAATTCGGTCAGCCGGAAATCAAACTGGGTGTATTGCCCGGCATGGGCGGCACCCAACGGCTCACACGTGCGGTGGGGAAAGCCAAGGCCATGGAAATGTGTCTGAGTGGACGTTTGATTGACGCGGTGGAAGCTGAGCGTTCTGGGCTGGTTTCCCGGGTGCTGCCGGTTGATGACTTGTTGGATGAGGCGTTGAAAGTAGCGGCTGAAATCGCCGCAAAATCCTTGCCCGTGGCGATGATGGTCAAGGAAAGTGTTAATCGTGCCTTTGAAGTGAGTCTCGCCGAAGGTATCCGCTTTGAGCGCAGGGTTTTCCATGCGGCCTTCGCGACGAGCGATCAAAAAGAAGGCATGACAGCGTTCATTGAAAAACGCGAGCCGCACTTCAAAGGGTATTGATGAAGAAGGATCTTGCTAATACCGGCTCACCCATTGAAACAGTGCGCTGAAGTCGGGCCGGGTTGGCGAAGGATCGGGCTGGTCAGGTTCCGGTGTCTTCTCGTAAAGGGTGGGTTCTTCCTCGCAGATGCTGCGACTCAGGCGTTTGGGATTAGAGATTCGAATGTGATCCGTGTGCAACTCAATGCGCGTATCTGCAGTGGCCAGAGTCATGGGCGATGGCGCATCAGCACGTAGCGTTTGCCCAGCGCTTAGATGGATGCGCTCCACCAAGCGGCCCAGTGATTGGCCATCGATACATATCGACGGCTCCGGCCTCGGTGTCGCTTGGCCACTGACGGTGTCGACAATTACCGGTCGATTTAGATCCCCGTCGAAATAATTCAACATCACTTCGGTGCCTGCCAGTAAGTCTGACGTTGTTCTGGTCGAGGGAGCTCCAATGGCCAATGGCAGCCAAACACAAGCTTCGTTACCTGACTGAATCTGTGGCCAACGTAGCTTCACCTGAACACGGCCTAACGCGTCGCGGGTTATCGGAAGGCCGTTTTCGCCCATTAAGGTGGCAGTGTGGTGACCGGAAACTTTTGGCGCGTAAGGTATAAGCGACGGGCGATAAGACATGGCCCATGGGATAGCACGAAAGTGATTTCGATAGCCGCGAGTCAGCGGTGCAAGATCCTTAACGCCCCTGTCGTTAGATTCAAGATCGAAAGTTGGTGGCCACTGGTCATGGTCCAACGACGCCTGTTCGATGAGCTCTTTAGTGTCAAGCGGGTCGAGCCCATCCAACACTTGGGGTTGCTTGCCCGCGTGGTGAAGTTCAGTGAGTAACCAATGATCGTTGAACATGCCATTGGGATGAGCGATCACCCACAGTATTCGTCCGCTGCTCAACATGGGCTGATTACTAACACCATGCACATACCGCCGCTCGCAACGCATGCGCTCTAAAGTGCGTTCGCTCAGTTGACGAAGCCTGGTTTCGGCTATTTCCGGCGGCTTGCTGGGTTTAAACGTATCGCACGATTGGTTGGCTGCATGGCCGTAGTCCGGTGACGGAAGGCTGTCCTCCTCGGCGTCGTGCGGCGATTGGTGCGCAAAGGGCGTGCAGTGTTCAGGACGCGCGTCAAAGGCATAGGTTTCTACCATGTGGCTGATGGCGGGGTGAGTCGCGTCGCGATCGCCGGTTTTCTGGTAACGGGCTGGTCGCGGTAACTCGGAAAAGTTGGCCGGATCGTCGCCAAAAATTACAACGTGCTGGTTGCGGTGGTGTTCAAAACGGAAATGAATGCCTTCCTCTGCACAGAGTCGCTGTAAGAGGTGCAAATTATTTTCGTCGTATTGAGCACAGGTTTCCCGTGGTGGATAGAGCCCCACTAGAGGTTCAAAACGATAATGGTCATCCCCCATACCGTGCTCTTCGAGGATCTGCTTAATGATTTGGGGTACGCTCAAACCTTGAAACAATCGCTGATGGTACCGCTGCTGCAACGCTTGCAAGCGTGGTTCAAGGGTTACCCGAAAATGGCTGATAGTTTTACCAACGTATAGCGGTAGGACGCTGCCTATCAAGCCATGGACGCCATTTTGCTCTTCACCTATGCAAAGAAAGGCGCTCCGCGACTTCAGCAGTTTGACCTCTAGATAAACGTTTGGACTAACCAGGTCAATTTCAAACCAGTAAGGTCGGTTTAGTGCTTCAGAGCCTCTGAAATGGGTGACGCGTAATTCCAACGGCGCGTTGGCGACGGTCAAGGTGATCAATGTTTCCTTTTCTTGGCTCAACTGCTCATCCTTACTTCTAAAAAACCTCGGCAGAGAGTACGGAATGCCGATGACGAACGTCAGAGCTGCGCAGTTTTTCGGAAAAGGACTACAAGTAAACGTAACTGTTCTTGATGAAATACAGGTTTTTCTTGCGTACCGACTCTGTTTGGCCCTCGCTGGGCAGGAAGGGGTTTCATCTAGCGTGATCGCGTATAAAATGAGCGCCAATTTCAGCGTATTGCCAACGTATCGTCAGCTGCCTGCTGACAGCTACGGCGGTAGTTATCAGCCACGGACCAAGAGAAAAACATGGGCGCACAGTGGAAGGTCAAGCATAAAGAAGCGGCATCGAATGCCAAAGGTCGAATCTTTGGCAAGCTGTCCAAGGAAATCATGATCGCTGCCCGAACCGGTGCTGATCCCGACATGAACCCACGATTGCGGTTAATCATCGAGCAGGCAAAGAAAGCATCAATGCCACGTGAAACACTTGAGCGCGCGATAAAAAAAGGCGCTGGGCTTCTGGGCGAAGGCGTTACATTTGAGCGCCTGACTTACGAAGGATTTGCGCCGCATCGGGTGCCCGTGATCGTGGAATGCCTGACCGACAACATTAATCGCACGGTGTCTGAAATTCGTGTGTTGTTTCGCAAGGGGCAACTAGGTGCCGCAGGCTCGGTGTCTTGGGACTTCAACCATCTGGGAATGATCGAAGCTGTGCCCGCGACGCCGGACGCCGACGCTGAATTAGCTGCCATTGAGGCAGGTGCTCAGGATTTCGAACCAGCCGAAGAAGGCGCTACGCTGTTTCTCACTGAGTTAACCGACCTGGACGCTGTGTGCAAGGCGCTACCGGAGTTTGGTTTCACCGTGCAGTCGGCGCAGTTGGGATATCGTCCCAAAAGCACGGTTGATGGCTTAAGTGATGAGGAAATGGCGGATGTCGAGGCGTTTCTTGAAGCGATTGATGGGCATGACGATGTGCAGAACGTGTACGTAGGGTTGGCCGGTTAAGCTGCTCAGCCGGGTTCGTAATTTGAAAACGACGCATAAATTATTGACTAAAAAATAACTGTAAGAGCTGCCGAAGGCTGCGATCGACCAGGAACCGATCGCTGCTTTACCCACTTGCCAATCGCAACGCTGCAAGGCAGCTATATTAAAGCTCTCGCAATACCCGGTTAACCTCTGCGAACGACGGCCTTGCCAGAACGTCTGGCTGAGTGCACTTGTGTTGAAGAGCGTTCAGTCCTGCCACTTCCCGCGATCCGCAGCGTTTCGTCAGTTCATCCAGTAAAATTCCAAATGCCCGAACTTCAATCCGCTCCAGCAGTGCCGGTTGCTCTGTCTGTCCAGTGGGGTGGAATGACGCTGCACCGAAGTCTCCTAACAGGCAATCGCCGTCTTGGCTGAACAAAATGTTATGAGCGTACAAGTCACCGTGGCTGAGGTGGCTGGCATTGAGGTGTTCAGCGGCCGAGGCTATACCCCGGGCTAGCCGTAGCGCGGTTTCCAAGGTGAAGACGGTATTCAATGGATAGACATCCCGCGTACAGGACTCAAGGCTCGGCGGCCCGGCGAGGTTTTCGAAGTGTGGGGCGATGAGTTGCATGACTAAACCGGTTTGATCGCTAGGGTGTTCTGCGATTTGCCCTTCGACGCCAATCAGATTCGGGTGCGAACCCGCCGCGATACAGGCCGCCATCTCGTTCAGTGGGGAACCGTCGCTGGTGATGCTGCCTTTATAAAGTTTCACCGCCACCAACGTCTCCAGTTGTTCCGGTGCTCGCCACAGCGCCTGCTGGATAACTCCGGAAGCGCCTTCGCCCAATAGTTGCTGCACGGCCAGGTGCGACCAAATGATTTGCCGGATGGGCGTATCCGCGTGGTAGGTGGGCAGCGGGTTACCCGCGTAGGCCAGCCAAGCCAGTGCAGGCAATTTTAATAGCCAGTCGGGAAGCGCGGTTAGCTGATTGGCGGAGATGCGCACCAATTCGAGTTGCGTACAGCGAGCAAGGGACGCCGGTAATGTGTGCAACTGGTTGCCCGCAAGCATTAGCTTTTGCAAGGCGCCGCAGTCACCGATAGCCTCGGGCAAGGTTTCAATGCAATTGTCGGTCAGGATCAACCAGCGCAGCAGTGGTGGTAATGCCTGGGCCGGAATGTGTCGAATTTGATTGGCCTTGAACCCGATGATTTGCAATTGACTGCAATGACCGATACACGGCGGCAGCTCGGTGAACTGGTTTTCCGAACAAAACAAGACACGCAGTTTTTGTAAACGGTAGAGGTCCGCTGGCAAATTACGGAGTGCATTACCACTCAGGTTGAGAATTTCAAGTGTGTCAGCAAGGTCGAAAATTTCTACAGGAAACTCTAGTAGCCCACAGGACAAATCAAGGCGTTTGATGCCGTTAAGTTGGCCTGCACGAAGGCGTTCAAGGGTGTGTGGTCGACGATCGGCATCCATCATCAGCAGTGCCGGACCAGACAGATATCAATTAACTGAAACATTCGGTCTATGGCGGGGGGCGCCTCTGCGTACAGGATTCGGTAAATCATCGGCGCCACAATCGCGTCCACAAGGTCTTCGGCAGGGGGTGCGGCCTCGCCGCGTGCGATTGCACGATCGACAATGATTTGAAGCTGATCGCGGACAATAGTCGCACATTTGCCTGAACGACCTGCAGCGCTCGCGACAACGTCCCGCATCATCTCCCGCCCGGCAACGGAGTTCATATCGTCTAAATATTGTTCGGTCCAGCTCTGCAGATCGTCGCGGAGGTTGCCGCAATTAACCGGTACGTCCGGGCGCAAGCGCTCTAGCGCAGCGTCTGCCAGCAAACTGGTCAGGTCGCCCCAACGCCGATATATGGTGGATGGCGTCACCCCTGCGCGGGCCGCAATCATCGGTACGCTAAGAGTTGAACGTTCATGCTCAAGCAACAGATCGCGGATAGCGGCGTGGATCGACTCTTGAACACGGGCACTGCGGCCGCCCGTGCGAATACCTTCTTTAATAGCCATACGGCAGACCTTAACACAAAAAATTTGCTTTAAGAGGTGTTGCGTTGCACACTCGCAAAAGCTAAGTATTTGCTTTTGCACCGTGCTTTGTCTGGAGAGTGTAACCATGTCCCACCCTTTGCAAAACCCATCTGACGCAGCTCGCGGTCGTAGCAGTTTAGGGTTTCTGGCCATTACCACACTGAGCTTTTTCGCCGCATCCAGTTCACCAACCCCGCTTTATCACCTGTATCAGCAAAATTGGGGCTTCTCGGCGGCGATGCTGACCCTGATATTCGCCGCGTATGCATTGAGCTTGTTGGTTGCATTATTGGTAGTGGGCTCGTTATCGGATTATCTCGGCAGACGTCCGGTGATCTTCGCTGCGCTATTGCTACAAATTCTATCAATGGCGTTATTTATCGGCGCTACAGACGTGAGCTGGTTGCTGTTGGCGCGGTTGCTTCAGGGTTTTGCCACGGGAATGGCGGCCAGCGCACTGGGAGCTGCGTTGCTCGACTGTGATCAGGTTCAAGGCCCGCTGGTCAATAGCGTAGCGCCGTTGTTGGGGATGGCAGGCGGTGCGTTAGGAACCAGCGTGTTGGTGGCCTACGCCCCGATGCCATTGACGCTGGCATTTATCGTGCTTTTAGCCGCCTTTGTGCTGCAAGCGGTGTACCTGTGGCGATTGCCGGAAACGGTGAGTCCGCAACCCGGGGTGTTCGCCTCGCTAAAACCGACGCTGAGTGTGCCGCCGCAGGCACGGCGTACCCTTTGGCTGATTCTCCCAGTCGACATCGCTGCATGGGCACTGGGCGGGTTCTACCTGTCCTTGACACCGTCGCTCTTGGCGGCGGCAACGGGTTCAACCTCAGTGATGAATGGCGGACTGGCCGTGGCAGCGCTCACCTTAAGTGGCGTGTTGGCAATTCTTAATCTGCGCAGACGGCCGCCGGTACTGGCTTTGTTCGTTGGCGCGATTTGCTTGGGCATCGGCGTGGCGGTGATTTTGCTGGCGATTAACAGCGGTTGGCTGTGGTTGTTTTTCGTCGGCACTGTGATCGCTGGCTGTGGCTTCGGCTCTGGTTTTCTGGGTGCCATGCGCTTACTGATGCCGCTGGCTCATGCCCATGAGCGCGGAGGGTTGATGTCGACGTTTTATGTGCTGAGTTACTTGGCATTTTGTCTACCTGCATTGGTTGCAGGCTTGTCTGCGCACCGCTTCGGCCTGATAGCCACCGCAAACGTCTATGGTTTGGTCGTTATTGTGCTGGCGGCCCTGGCTTTACTCGGTTTATTCATCCAACGGTTGGCAAACACCCGTTCCCTGCAGTGCGGCTTACATGACCGACAAAAGTCGTAGCTGAAATTCGCCGGGTATCTGCTACGTTCATCTGTGTAAGGCCTTTCTCGCAAGCCCAGAACAAGAACAATCACAGGGATACCGATGAGCCAGCAGCCGATGAACTACGTCCAAAGTCACGCGCATTCGATTGCCGATCCCGAAAGTTTTTGGGCCGAACAAGCGCAGCAGGTGGCTTGGTATCGCAAGCCCAGCAATATCCTTGAGACCTTGGCCGACGGCACGCACCGCTGGTTCGGCGATGGCGTACTTAATAGCAGCTACCTGGCGCTGGATTATCACATCGAGCAAGGGCGAGGCGAGCAGACGGCGTTGATCTACGACTCGCCGGTTAGCTACAACAAAGTTCGTTATAGCTACCTCGAATTACGCGATGAAGTGGCACGTTTGGCCGGACTCTTGCGTCAGTTGGGTGTGGAAAAAGGCGACGGCGTGATTATTTATATGCCAATGGTGCCGCAAGCGGTAATGGCGATGCTGGCCTGCGCTCGGTTGGGTGCGGTTCACTCGGTGGTCTTTGGCGGTTTTGCTGCCAATGAACTGGCGCTGCGCATCGACGACGCCAAACCCACGTTGCTGCTGACCGCATCTTGCGGCCTCGAATTTGACCGGGTGATTGAATACAAACCCCTGGTCGACAAAGCGTTAGAGCTAGCCCGTCATCAGCCGTGTCAGGTAGTGGTGTTGCAACGTCCGCAGGTCTTGGCAATTTTGCAGGCTGGGCGTGACCTGGATTGGGACGTTGCGTTAGTGGGTATTGAGCCGGTTGATCCGGTGCCTGTCGCGAGTACCGACCCGCTCTACATCATGTACACGTCAGGCACCACGGGTAAGCCCAAGGGCATTGTGCGCGAAAACGGCGGCAATGCCGTGGCATTGATCTTCACCATGGCCTCAATTTATGGCATGCAAAGAGGCGATGTCTGGTGGGGAATTTCCGACGTCGGCTGGGTCGTGGGTCATTCACTGATTGTTTATGGGCCGTTGATGGCCGGGTGTACGACGGTGTTGTATGAGGGCAAACCGGTCCGCACGCCGGATGCGGGAAGCTACTGGCGGATGGTCGAGGAATATCGGATCAACGCCTTATTTTGTGCGCCGACTGCCATGCGAGCGATTCGCAAGGCCGACCCCGGCGGCGAGCTGATCAAAAACCGCGACCTGAGTTCGATTCGCCATTTGTTCCTGGCGGGAGAAAAACTCGACTCCAGCACCCATGAGTGGCTCGAGCAACTGACCGGCAAGCCAGTCCTCGACCACTGGTGGCAGACCGAAACCGGTTGGCCGGTCACGGCACCCTGCGTGGGTCTTGACGGCCACCGTCCTGGCCCTGGTTCAAGCAACCGCGCGGTGCCGGGTTACGACGTTCGAGTGATGGACGAGCACGGGCAATTGGTGGGGCCGGGTGAGCAAGGGTCAGTGGTCATTGCCTTACCGCTGCCTCCGGGTTGCAGCCAGACCCTGTGGAACGATCATTCGCGCTACCTTGAGGCTTATTTACAAAGCTTTCCCGGTTATTTTCATACCGGCGACGGTGGTTATGTTGATGACGAAGGTTTTGTTTACATCATGGGCCGCACTGACGATGTGATTAACGTCGCGGGCCATCGGCTGTCTACCGGGGAGATGGAGGACTTGGTTGGTCAACATCCGGCCGTCGCCGAGTGCGCAGTGATTGGCGTGCATGACGAGATCAAAGGCCAAGTGCCGTTAGGGATGATTGTGCTCAAGGACGGTGTCGAGCAAAGCAGCGCGCAGCTCCAGAGCGAAATGGTTGCCCTGGTGCGTGAAAAAATCGGTGCCCTAGCCTGTTTGCAACGGATCGTGGTGGTCAAGCGTCTACCCAAAACCCGCTCCGGAAAAATACTGCGTGCGGTTCTGCGCAAAATTGCCGATGGAGAGGTGTTTACACCGCCGTCGACCATTGACGATACAGCCATTCTGGCGGAGATCGGTGTTGCACTGGGCATGCGGCCCAACAACCGGCCTTAATCAACGGCATTGTTGCAGAATGAAACGAGCGTTCGAAAACGCTACTATGCGCAATCGACTCCATTTTCGGCGCTCGTCAATCAAGCGCCCTGACTCAAGGATTTAACATGAGCTTGTGGTTTAAGACCCCGGATATCGAACACCTCAATGCGATGCAGAAGAATACCATCGGCGAATTGTTGGACATTAGGTTCGAAAGTCTCGATGACAATTCGATCACTGCAAGCATGGTGGTTGATCACCGAACTCATCAGCCGTATGGACTGTTGCACGGCGGTGCGTCAGTGGTGTTGGCTGAAACCGTGGGTTCGACGGCCAGCTACCTGTGCATCGACCCGAGCAAATTTTTTTGTGTCGGTCTTGAAATCAACGCCAACCACCTACGCGGTTTACGCAGCGGTCGAGTCACGGCAGTCGCCCATCCCGTTCACATAGGTCGCACGACTCATGTCTGGGACATCCGCCTGACCAGCGACGAAGGCAAGGCCAGTTGTATCTCGCGCTTGACCATGGCAATAGTGCCGATAGGCGAGCAACCACCGGTTCGTTAACCCAACGTGCAATCCTGTCCTAACTGTCACTCTTCCTGGCGGATACAGTCATTGCCGCGCGCGTGGCGGGTGCGCACAATTGCCACTGGGTTTTCGTTATGGACGCGCTCGTATGCCGCAACAGGTATTTTTCGCTCACGCAAACGGTTTCCCGTCGGCCACATACGGCAAACTGTTTTCCGCGCTGGGCCCGGAGTTCGTCGTTTCGCATTTGCCGCAGCACGCACACGACCCCCGATTTCCGGTGGACGACAACTGGCTGAATTTGGTCGATGAGCTGATTTATCACCTGCAACTTCAACCAGAACCGGTTTGGGGCGTGGGACACTCGTTAGGTGGTGTGTTGCATTTTCACGCGGCGTTGCGCTGTCCTGAGTTGTATCGCGGTGTGGTGATGCTGGACTCCCCGGTGCTCACGTTGGCCGATCAACTGATGATCCGCGCGGCTAAACGCTTTGGTTTCATTGATCGCATTACGCCGGCGGGACGCACCCTAGGTCGTCGGGAAGCGTTCGCTGACATGGCCGCTGCCCGCCAGTATTTTGCGGGAAAAACACTTTTTCGACGTTTTGATCCCGAATGTTTCGATGCTTATCTGCTACATGGGTTACAGCAAGACGGTGAGCAATTGCGCCTGCGTTTCGACCCGGCAACGGAAATTAGTATTTACCGCAGCGTGCCACACACCAGCCCCGGCCGTGCCCAGCAGCTGCAAGTGCCGCTTGCCGTGGTTCGCGGCAAACACAGCCGAGTCGTCATGCGTCACCACACCCGTTCGGTAAAATACCTGCCGCTGGGTGAATCGTTATCCATGCCTGGCGGTCACATGTTTCCCCTAGAGCGTCCTCAGGAAACCGCTGACTTGCTTAAGCAGGTGTTCACACGTTGGAATCTGGCGCGTCCCGCGAAGGCCAGCGCATGAGTATGCCTGTTGAAGAAGTCCGCCTAAGCTTGCCCCATATCGAATTGGCCGCCCACCTGTTCGGGCCGCAGGACGGTCAGCCGGTCATTGCCCTGCACGGTTGGCTAGACAACGCCAATAGTTTCGCGCGCTTGGCGCCGCACCTAAAAGGGCTGCGCATCGTTGCTCTAGACCTGGCCGGGCACGGGCACTCCGACCACCGTCCGCTGGGTTCCGGCTATACGTTGTGGGATTACGCCCATGATGTTTTGCAGGTGGCACAACAGCTCGGCTGGCAACGCTTCTCGCTCATGGGGCATTCCTTGGGCGCAATTATTTCAGTGGTACTGGCCGGTGCGCTGCCTGAGCGGGTCACGCGCCTGGCCTTGATTGATGGGGTGATCCCGCCCACCGGCGAAGCGGACAGCACCGCCGAGCGAATGGGTATGGCGTTGCAGGCAAAGTTGAATCTGTCTACCAAACGCAAGCCCGTCTACCCTGACTTGGACAGCGCAGTACAGGCCCGAATGAAAGGGGTGGTGGCCGTCAGTCGGGAGGCCGCAGAGCTGCTCGCCCAGCGTGGATTGATGCCGGTACCCGGCGGTTACACGTGGCGCAGTGACAGCCGCTTGACCTTGGCGTCACCGATGCGTTTGACCCGTGATCAGGCGATGGCCTTCGTCAAACGTGTTAGTTGTCCGACGCAATTGGTGGTGGCCGGGCAGGGCATGCTCGCGCAACATCCTGAGTTATTGTCGCAACTCCCGTTTGAAGTCATGACCCTTGAGGGCGGTCACCATCTGCATTTGAATGACGAAGAGGGCGCACGCTCTGTTGCAGACTGTTTCAATCGCTTTTACGCCGATCCTTGACTTGCGGCAGGCAACTGCCGAGGCTGGGCGGATTGAAACAGGAGATGATCTTGATGGACCACTGCCCCGTCGTTACTTGCAACCCCTTTCAGTCCGCCCCCGCCTTAGCGACCCAAGAAGAGCACGTATGCGTTTACTGAGTGTTCTTACCGCCTCGATCAGCAGTTCATTGCTAAGTACCCTTTTATTTGCCGCCGATGTTCCGGGCAGCCATGACTTGGAGATCGTTCCACGGGTTCTGGATTCGGAAATCGTCGACTACCGTCCGCCCATGGACCAGCAGCGGATTTATCCGCTGGGTTCCGTTCGTAAGGTTAGCGGTCAGTTACGCTTCGAAGGGCAGGTCGCCGCCAAAGGTCTTGCGACTGCCGTGACGTATGAATTACCAGCCGGACATACCTCCGACGAGGCTTTCACCGCCGCGCGGGAGGGGTTGCAAAAGCAAGGCGCCGAATTGCTGTATTGGTGCCAGGCACGAGATTGTGGCGAAAGCAGCTTGTGGGCCAATGAAGTATTTGGTAACTCCAAGTTGTTCGGTGCCGATGATCAACAGGCGTATTTGTTGCTACGCCTTGCTGCCCCGAAGGACGACACCTTAGTGGCCTTGTATGGCATTACCCGTGGCAATCGTCGTGCGTACCTACACGTTGAACAGTTTGATTCCGACGCACCGTTGGGTGAGTTGCTACCCACCTCCGCGACCTTGCTGCGTCAATTGAAAAGCACCGGAAAACTAGAGTTTCCGAAACTGAAGGGTGAACCGCAGGACCCTTGGACGATCTTGATTTCCCGTGCGCTCAATCTGGACAGCACTTTGCGGGTCACGGTATCCGGAGCACATGGTGAGGTTTGGCGTCAGGCGTTAATTGCCAACAGTGTCCGTGCGGCACGTCTTGAGACAGGTAGCGCTGACAAACAGGGTTTGGTTGTCGAGCTTATTCGCTGAAACCCTTATTCCCCTCTCGAACACTGGCGCTGTTGGTGTTCGCCGTTATGCTTACAGCCTCCGCTTACTTATTCGGGATAACCCATGCTCAATAATGATCGCCTGTTGGTGCAGATACTGCTCCTGGCGCTGCTGGGTGCATGTCTTTGGGTGATGGCGCCATTCTGGTCGGCGCTGTTCTGGGGCGCGGTGTTGGCATTCGCCAGCTGGCCAATGATGCGTGTGCTGACCCGCTGGCTTAACGGACGCGAGTCATTGGCGGCAGGATTATTGACGCTGATATGGATGTTGCTGGTGGCGGCTCCATTGGTATGGCTAGGTTTTAACCTGGCTGACCACCTTCGTGATGCCACGCTCTTTATCAAAGATGTGCAGGTCGATGGCCTGCCAGAGCCTCCCTTGTGGTTGGCCGGGCTGCCAATCATCGGCGAACGACTGGTAGGTTATTGGAACACCATTGACGAGCAAGGTGCTGCGGCAATGATTGCGATCAAGCCCTACCTGGGTCAGGTCGGGAACTGGTTGTTGGCGCGCAGTGCGCAGATCGGTGGCGGGATACTCGAAACCACGTTGAGTCTGGTGTTCGTGTTTTTCTTCTACCGCGACGGCCCGCGACTGGCCGCCTTTATCCTCAGCTTGTTAGAGCGATTGATTGGTGACCGAGCTCATTATTATTTGGATCTGGTGGCCGGTACGGTTCAACGAGTGGTGAATGGGGTTATCGGTACGGCCGCTGCCCAAGCAGTATTGGCGTTCATTGGCTTTTTGATTGCCGGCGTTCCGGGCGCGATGGTGCTGGGGATTGGTACCTTTTTGCTCAGCCTGGTGCCGATGGGCCCGCCGCTGCTGTGGATTCCCGCCACCGCGTGGCTGGCCTGGAAAGGCCAATACGGCATGGCGATCTTTCTCGGCATTTGGGGCACGTTCATCATTAGCGGCGTCGATAACGTCCTCAAGCCCTATTTGATCAGTAGGGGAGGAAATTTGCCGTTGGTGATCGTTCTGCTGGGAGTATTTGGCGGGTTGTTAGCGTTCGGTTTTATCGGGCTGTTCATTGGTCCAACATTATTGGCGGTTGCCTACAGCCTTCTGATCGACTGGACCGCTTCAAAAAACAAACGTCCCGGCACTCCAACCCTTCTCTGATCCGTCGACCTGACTCGCATACAGAACGCAGGAAGCCTGTTCTGTCTGCGGGGCTTGGGAATCGTCTATATGTCTCGGGTTTGACACACCTGGCGGTTTGATGTCAGGGCGATACGTCGCTGGCTTTCGCCAATCACCGCGCCGATCAATTTGTCTCGCCACCCAGCGATCTCAAGCCTGTAAACCCTCGCTTTACGCCTCTTTTTACATTTTCTTTATGCCCAGAAGCAGTCGTCGATCTCGTTCCTTTACGCCCTCAATACCGACAATTACTCACACGCGGCAATTGCCGTACGACGGAGAATTTTCATGAGCGTTCTGGACGGGGTGTCACTGCTACTGGCCGCAGGGTTGTTCATTTACTTGATGGTGGCGCTGTTACGCGCCGACCAGCACTAGGAGCCGCCATGCACAGTTATGACTATCTACTCATCGTCGCCTTCTTTGCGTTGGTTTTATTGCCAGCGCCTTGGTTGGGACGATTTTACTATCGCGTCATGGAGGGTGAGCGAACCTTCTTGACCCCGGTGCTGGGGCCGATTGAGCGCGTTTGTTATCGCCTGTGTGGGGTTGATCCAAAAACCGAACAAAACTGGAAAAGCTATACCCTGGCCTTGCTTGCTTTTAACCTGGTGGGCTTTATCGTGTTGTTCGCGATTCTGTTGTTCCAAGGCAGCTTACCGCTTAATCCGCAGCAACTGCCAGGCATGGAATGGTCTCTGGCCTTCAACACCACCATGAGTTTTGTCACCAACACCAACTGGCAGAGCTACAGCGGTGAAGCATCGCTCAGCTACCTAAGCCAGATGGTCGGCCTGACCGTACAGAACTTCGTCAGCGCCGCCACCGGCATCGCGGTACTGATTGTGTTTTGCCGTGGCATCAGCCGTCGCTCAACGCAAAACCTCGGTAACTTCTGGGCGGATATTACCCGCGCGACCCTTTACGGGCTGCTGCCGTTGTGTCTGATCCTGGCGCTGTTCCTGGTTTGGCAGGGCGTGCCACAAACCTTCGCCCATTACATTGATGCCGTGACATTGCAGGGTGCGGATCAAAGCTTGCCGATGGGGCCTGCTGCCAGCCAGATTGCGATCAAACAACTGGGCACCAACGGGGGTGGTTTTTTCGGGGTTAACTCGGCGCATCCGTTCGAGAACCCGACGGCCTGGAGCAACCTTATAGAGCTGGTGTCGATCATCTTGATCCCGGTTGCGCTGGTGTTCACCTTTGGACACTACGTCAAAGACCTGCGCCAAAGCCGGGCCATCATGGCCTGCATGCTGACGCTGTTCCTGATGGGCGGCGCAACGGCGATGTGGGCTGAGTATCAGCCGAATCCGACGTTGAATATCGCTTCGGTTGAGCAGACTGCACCCCTTGAAGGTAAAGAAACCCGCTTTGGCACTACCGCTACTGTGCTCTGGGCTACGGCAACCACAGCGGCGTCAAACGGTTCGGTTAACGCTATGCACGACAGCCTGAACCCACTGACCGGCATGGTGACACTGGCCAACATGATGGTCGGTGAAGTGATCTTCGGCGGTGTCGGCGCCGGCATGTACAGCATGCTGCTTAACGTGCTGATTGCGGTATTCCTGGCCGGATTGATGATTGGCCGCACCCCGGAATACCTAGGTAAAAAGCTGCAAGCTTATGAAGTCAAGTTGCTGGTCGCAACCTTGATGGTCATGCCTGTCGGTGTACTGGTATTTGGCGCGCTCGCAGCAAGCTTGCCGGGTCCGGCGGCGGGAATCAGCAACCCTGGCGCCCACGGCTTCAGTCAGTTGCTTTACACCTACACCTCGGCCACGGCTAACAATGGTTCAGCCTTCGGTGGCTTCAGTGCTAACACGTTATTCCACAACCTGATGCTCAGCCTCTCTATGTTCCTCGGGCGCTTCGGCTACATCCTGCCGGTGCTGGCACTGGCAGGCAGTCTGGCGGCGAAGAAAACCGCGCCGCTGGGCCTCAATAGCTTCCCGACTCACGGCACGTTGTTTGTGACGTTGCTGACGATGACCATTTTGCTAGTGGGTGGCTTGTCGTTCCTGCCCACGCTGGCACTGGGACCGATTGCCGAACATTTGAGCATGGGCTTCTGAGGATTAGATGATGTCTATTTATAAAGATCATATGCAGACTCCTGTCTCAAAAACCGCAGCGCCTCAAGGCGCTCCAGAATCGGTCAAAACCTCGCTCTCTGCGCTGTGGCGGCCGGCCGTGGTGCAAGCGTTCATCAAACTCGACCCCCGTCAGCTGCAGCGCGCGCCGGTGATGTTGGTGGTCGAATTGACCGCTATTCTGACCAGCATTCTTTGCTTGGTGCCTGACCCGGCGGTGCCGACCTCGGTCGCGGTACAGATCGCCATTTGGTTGTGGTTCACCGTGTTGTTCGCCAATTTCGCCGAAGCCTTGGCCGAAGGTCGTGGTAAGGCCCGCGCTGACAGCCTTAAAGCTGGCAGCGAAGGCCTGAAGGCACGCCGTCGAGATGACAACGGCAGCCTTCGGGTGGTCAATGCCAGCAGCTTGCGCCGTGGCGATGTGGTCCGCGTTGAAGCCGGGGAAATGATTCCTGGTGATGGCGAGGTCATCGAGGGTATTGCTGCGGTTAACGAGGCCGCGATTACCGGCGAATCAGCGCCAGTGATTCGTGAGTCAGGCGGCGACCGTTCGGCGGTTACGGGCAACACACGTCTGGTGTCCGATTGGCTGCTGATCCGGATCACCGCCAATCCCGGTGAATCGACACTGGACCGCATGATTGCGTTGGTGGAGGGTGCTAAACGGCAAAAAACCCCCAACGAAATCGCGCTGGATATTCTGCTGATCGGCTTGACCCTGATCTTTCTGTTGGTGGTCGTGACCCTTCAACCTTTCGCTCACTTTTCCGGCGGCAGTCTGCCGCTGGTGTTTTTGGTGGCGCTGTTGGTGACCTTGATTCCGACCACCATCGGCGGCTTGTTATCCGCCATCGGTATTGCTGGCATGGACCGTCTGGTGCGCCTCAACGTCATCGCCAAATCCGGTCGTGCGGTTGAGGCTGCGGGTGACGTGCACGTGTTGTTGCTAGACAAAACCGGCACCATCACCTTCGGCAACCGCCGCTGCACGGCCTTGTATGCCGCGCCGGGAGTTACCGCTCTGGAGCTGGGCGAGGGAGCGCTACTGGCCTCTTTGGCAGATGACACCGCAGAAGGCAAATCCATTGTTGAGTACCTTCGTGAGCTGCATCCGATTACCGAGCCGCCTGCGTCGGCATTAACTCCGGTGGCGTTCAGTGCGGAAACTCGGCTGTCCGGCGTCGATTACCAAGGCCGCGTGTATCGCAAAGGTGCCGTGGATTCGGTCCTGGCGTTCGTTGACATGACCCGTAGCGACTTGATGCCTGCACTGGCCCGGGAAGTCGACAAAATCGCCAAAACCGGTGGTACACCGCTGCTGGTTTGCATGAACGGCAAACTGTTGGGCGCTATCCACCTCAAAGACGTGGTCAAGCCCGGCATTCGCGAACGGTTTGCCGAACTGCGCAAACTTGGAATTCGCACGGTAATGGTCACCGGGGACAACCCTCTGACAGCGGCTGCGATTGCGGCTGAAGCGGGGGTCGACGATGTGCTGGCCGAAGCCACCCCAGAGAAAAAACTGGAGCGGATTCGTTTGGAGCAGAACGACGGTCGTCTGGTGGCGATGTGTGGCGACGGCGCCAATGACGCCCCGGCACTGGCCCAGGCCGACGTCGGTATGGCGATGAACGATGGTACTCAAGCGGCCCGTGAAGCGGCGAACATGGTGGACCTCGACAGCGATCCGACCAAGTTGCTGGACGTAGTGCAAATCGGTAAAGAGTTGCTGGTGACTCGTGGCGCGTTGACTACGTTCTCCATCGCTAACGACGTAGCCAAATACTTCGCGATCTTGCCCGCGCTGTTCGCCTCTATCTACCCGCAACTGGGGGTGCTGAACGTCATGCACCTGGCCAGCCCGCAGAGCGCGATACTCTCGGCGATTGTTTTCAATGCCTTGATCATCGTGGTGCTGATTCCACTGGCCTTGCGTGGTGTCCGGGTTCAGGCCGCCAGTGCCGCCGCGCTGTTGCGCCGCAACTTGTTGATCTATGGCTTGGGCGGAATTGTCGCGCCGTTCGTAGGCATCAAGCTAATCGATATGCTGTTGACTGGCTTGCACTTGGTCTAAACGCACACTTTCATCACGCTCTCTGGAGCGTGACGATCACCCTGATTGAGGATTCGATGATGTCTAGCGTATTGCGTCCGGCCCTGAGCCTGATTGTATTAATGACCCTGATCACTGGCGTGGCATATCCACTGGTAGTGACCGGTATCGCCCAAGTGGTATTTCCCTCGCAAGCCAACGGCAGCCTGGTGTATGACAAGGCAGGTAAGGTGCGTGGTTCTGAGTTGATCTCCCAAAGTTTTACCGGTGACGGTTGGTTCCACTCGCGGCCATCTGCCGGGGCTTTTGCTACGGTCGCCAGCAGCGCCAGCAACCTCTCTCCAAGCAATCCGGCACTGGCTGCACGGGTCGCCGCTGACGTCACCAAAGAAGTGGTTCCTGGCCAGGGCGCAGTGCCTTTATCGTTACTGACCACTTCAGGCAGCGGTCTCGATCCACACCTGCCACCAGAAGCCGTGGCCTATCAAGTGGCCCGTGTTGCCAACGCCCGTAACTTGCCGGTGACCACGGTGCAACGCTTAGTCAATGAAAATACCTACCGGCCGTTGATAGGTCCGCCGGTGGTTAATGTTTTGATCTTGAATCAAACGCTGAATGAGTTACCGTCAGCGCAGCTTTGAGCAGATGCCGAAATCCTGTGGGACCGAATTCATTCGGGAATTGGGCGGCGCGGTTTATCTGAAGGACCGTGTTGATCCCTTCGCGAATGAATTCGCTCCCACAGAAAGCAAATTTGCTGCACACACTGAGTACGAACCATGAGTGACACCCGCCGCGCCGATGCACTGTTAGCCGATCTACCGCGGGA
Organism: Pseudomonas sp. 10S5; assembly: GCF_035019745.1. Classification (NCBI taxonomy): domain Bacteria; kingdom Pseudomonadati; phylum Pseudomonadota; class Gammaproteobacteria; order Pseudomonadales; family Pseudomonadaceae; genus Pseudomonas; species Pseudomonas sp. 10S5. Next base: position 247,610 of record NZ_JASJVL010000005.1, on the reverse strand, counting down.
CGGCCGTGGGCGGCTCAAGGTGTTTTTGGGCGCTGCACCAGGCGTCGGCAAAACTTACGCCATGCTTCAGGCGGCCCACGCCCAACTGCGTCAAGGTTCGCACGTATTGGCTGGCGTAGTGGAAACCCACGGCCGGGCTGAAACCGAAGCTTTGCTCAGCGGCTTGCCTCAGCAACCTTTATTACGCTCGGAATACCGGGGCGTGACCCTGGAAGAAATGGACCTTGACGGCCTGCTCATGGCCGCGCCGAAACTGGTCCTTGTCGACGAGCTAGCTCACAGCAATGCACCCGGTAGTCGCCATGCCAAGCGCTGGCAAGATATTCAAGAGTTATTGGCGGCCGGTATCAATGTTTACACCACAGTCAACGTTCAGCACCTTGAAAGTCTTAACGATCAGGTTCGCGGCATCACCGGGGTGCAGGTTCGCGAAACCCTACCCGATTGGGTGTTGCAGGAAGCCTATGAGCTGGTGCTGATCGACCTGCCTCCTCGGGAGCTGTTGGAACGTCTGCGTGACGGCAAAGTGTACGTGCCCGAACAAGCTCGGGCTGCCATCGACGCTTTCTTCACCCAAACCAACCTCACGGCATTGCGCGAGCTGGCGATGCAAACCGCGGCGGCGCAGGTTGATGACGACCTGGCCCAAGGGTATCGCCAATTGGGCCAGGCCGCGCCCGCCGTTCGAGGCCGCTTGTTGGTGGGGATTGACGGTGACCCTCAAGCCGAGCGCCTGGTGCGACACGCCAGTCGCGTCGCGCAGCGTCGCCATCTGCCGTGGAGCTTGGTGCACGTCGATAATGGTCGGGTAGTTGATGAAGAGGCGCGCATGCGTTTACAAAGCGCACAGCAACTGGCCGAACGCTTAGGTGGCGAAGTGGTGCTGTTGCGGGCGGGAGAGGTGGCTAAAACCCTGATTCAACACGCCGCAGAGCGACGCGCCAGCTTGGTACTGGTGGGACAATCGCGCCCACGCTTGCGCAGGCGCTTGTGGGGCGGTGGGCTGGCGGCGCGATTGTTGCGAGATGCTCACGGCCTGGAAATCAATGTGCTCGATAGTGAAGCGCAGCACGATCAACCCCGCTCACGTTCGGCACGGGCGTTAGTCTGGTTTGATTATGGGCTGGCGCTGATCGCGACGATATTGGCCACTGCCTTGGCGTGGGCGGTATCGAGCGTCCTGGCGCTACCCAATATCTCGCTAGTGTTTCTCGCCGCCGTATTATTGGTGGCGGTGCGCAGCAGTCTCGGCCCTGCGCTGGCCTGCGCGGCGTTATCTTTTCTGACCTACGATTTTCTGTTTATTCCACCGAAATTTTCGTTCAGCATCCAGCGCGAAGAAGACGTGCTGACGTTGCTGTTTTTTTTATTGATGGCCGCCTTGACCGGCAACCTTGCGGCCCGGCAACGCCAGCAACTTCGTGCCCTGCGCGATACCCAGGAGGAAACAAGTGAGTTGCTAGACCTTTCGCGAAAACTCACGGCGGCGACTGATCGGCAGGCGATGTTAAGCGCTGCTGAACAGCATTTCAGTGGCTGGAGAGAGTTGCACATCTGTTTGTTGGATCGCGACGATCAAGGTGCCTGGAAAGTCGAAGTCGGGAGCGCATTGCAGCTGTCCGAAGCCGAACGAGCGGCAGCCGATTGGGCGTGGCAACATGATCAAGCCGCAGGCTTTGGCACGGGCACGTTACCGCTGGGCCATTGGTGGTGGTGGCCGTTGTCGATGGAGGAGGGGCCGTTAGCGCTACTTGGCGTATGTCCGCATGAAGGGCAGCCCTTTACCGATCAACGTCGTCGTCTGTTAACCGCACTCAGTCAACCTCTAGCCCAAGCGCTGGCGCGAGCCCAGTTGGCAGAAGAGCTGGAGGCCGCGCGATTGCATGGTGAAACCGAGCAATTACGCAGTGCGTTGCTGGCGTCGGTATCACACGATTTACGCACACCACTGACGGCCATGCGCGGCAGCATCGACAGTCTATTGGCATTAGGTGAAGCGATCCCACTGGAAGATCGTCGTGAATTGCTCGAAGGCACCCGTGACGAGGCCGAGCGCCTGGATCGTTATATTCAAAACTTGCTGGACATGACTCGTCTGGGTCACGGTGCGTTGAAACTGGCGCGGGACTGGGTGTCACCGGGCGATATCGTCGGCAGCGCACTTAACCGCTTGCGCGCAGTATTGGCGCCGCTGCAGGTCAGCACTCATGTGCCGTTGGAACTACCATTGCTTTACGTGCACGCTGCCTTGATCGAGCAGGCTTTGGTCAATGTGCTGGAGAATGCTGCGCGCTTCTCTGCGTCCCAAGGGCGCTTGCAGGTTAACGCGGGGACGACCGACAGCGAGCTGTTTTTCTCGGTCAGTGACGAAGGCCCCGGCATACCTGAAGCTGAGCGAGCGAAGATTTTTGACATGTTCTATACCGCGTCCCGAGGCGATCGCGGTGGGCAGGGCACAGGTCTTGGATTGGCCATCTGCCTGGGGATGGTCGGTGCCCATGGCGGGCATATCACGGTCGCCGAGGGCATTGAAGGGCGCGGCACATGCATAACCTTGTATCTTCCGTTGCAAACGCAACCCGAAACTGAATTGGAGCACACCCTCTGATCATGCAGTGCGTTACGCTCAGCACTTCATTTGAGATGGCAAGACAACCATGAGTCAGACCTCGACCATCCTAGTGATCGATGATGAGCCGCAGATTCGAAAGTTTCTACGCATCAGCCTAGTCTCCCAAGGCTATAAGGTACTGGAAGCCGGCACCGGCAGCGAAGGTCTGAGCCAGGCCGCGTTGAACAAGCCCGATTTACTGGTGCTCGACCTTGGTTTGCCAGACATGGATGGCCAAGAGGTGTTGCGCGAATTTCGTGAGTGGTCCACAGCCCCGGTGCTGGTGCTTTCAGTGCGTGCCAGCGAAGGTCAGAAAGTTCAGGCACTTGATGGCGGCGCCAATGACTACGTGACCAAACCGTTTGGGATACAAGAGTTTCTCGCACGAGTCCGGGCGTTACTGCGCCAGGCGCCAGCTGGCGAACAGCAAGAAGCCGCTCTGATCTTCGGCCCGTTGACAGTGGATCTGGCGTATCGGCGAGTGCTACTGGATGGGGTTGAAGTCGGGCTGACGCGTAAGGAGTACGCGGTACTGGCGCAACTGGCCCGGCACCCTGGACGGGTGATTACTCAGCAGCAGTTGCTCAAAGATATCTGGGGGCCGACCCACACTGAGGACAGCCATTACCTGCGCATAGTCGTCGGACATTTACGGCAGAAATTGGCGGATGACCCGACCAATCCCAGGTTTATCGTGACCGAAGCGGGGGTTGGATACCGGTTGTTGGAACGTTGAGGTATGGCCGCCAATTGCCAGGCTTCATCGGGTTGGCGAGGCGATCAGGGCGGAGTGTCAGGTGAATCCCACCGGTAATCCGCGCTCCCTGTGAGACCGAATTTATTCGGGGATATCACGACATGGTATATCGGTAACAATCGGCAATCCAAAAAACGCCCGGGCGCAATCAGTGGTGTGCGCGGCGACGTCTTCCGGACTTTCTTCGCGGTGCAGCGCAACTTCTTGCAAGACTTCGGTGAGATAAGCCGGTTCATTACGGCCATTTTTCGGTTTTGGTCGCAAGCTGCGTGGCAGCAGGTACGGCGCATCACTTTCAAGCATCAACCGGCCCCTGGGGATGTCCTTCACCAACGGGTGCAAATGGGTGCCGCGACGCTCGTCGCAAATCCAGCCGGTGATACCGAGGTGCAGATCCAGATCGAGGTAGCTAAACAGCGCACGCTGCTCGCCGGTAAAACAATGGACAACGGCAGCTGGCAGTCGGTCGCGGTAGTCGCGGAGGATTTCCAACAGCCGCTGACTGGCATCGCGCTCGTGCAAAAACACCGGCATTTGCAGCTCGACCGCTAACGCTAAATGCTCTTCGAGCACTTTTTCTTGTTGCGAGCGAGGGGAGAAGTCTCGGTTGAAATCAAGCCCGCATTCACCCACGGCACGGACTCGATCTTCCTTCAGCAGCGCCCGTAACTGGCGTTCACTATCAGAGGTCCAGTCACTGGCCGAATGCGGATGAATACCTGCGGTGGAAAACAGCCGCTGGGCGGACTCGTCGAGCCTGAGGCACAGTTCCAGCGACTGCTCGCTGCTCTCAACGTGTGTCCCGGTCAACACTAACTGCCCGACGCCGGATTGGTAAGCGCGATCGAGGACCGCCTGTTCCTTATGGGCAAAGCTTGAGTTGGTCAGGTTGACGCCAATGTCGATGAGTTGCATGGTGCTACCTCGGGCCGAAGGCTGAAGAGAATATCAGACCTGGACTGATATAAATAAACTCCGCAGTTACAGTGAGTTGAAACACGATATTGAGGTGCTTTGTTAGAAGTGAGGAGTTTGGTTACTCGCTTCTACGCTGGGCTTTTGATTCTTTGCGGCTTATTTTTGGCACGCATTCCCTTGGAAAACCGCATGATGCGACCCACGTTTTATCTTGTGATGTTGATGCTGGCCTTGGCGCCATTGCCAGCACTTGCAGACCTTGTAGGGCCGCCGGTAGTAGTGAAAAAGAGTCAGGTGCGAGACCTCTCGGCGATTCGTAGTAGCAAAGTATTGCGTGTTCTGGTCAATCAAAGTCGCAACAGTTCGGGCCAAGTTCCGGGCGAAGAAATTGGTGTTGAATACCATCGGCTAAGTGCTTTCGAGCAGTACCTCAACAGTCACTCCCGCGACGGGAAACAACTGACGTTAAAGATCATTCCTAAATCCAAGGACCAGTTGCTGGCCGCATTGCAGCGCGGGGAGGGTGATTTGGTAGCACCCGGTGAACTACTCGACATGAGCGCGGCTCGGGCCGTCAATGCCAGCGCGCCTATTGTCAGTCATGTGCCACTGATTGTCGTCGGCATCAAGGGCGACCGCAGTTTCAAGCACATTGAGCAGCTGTCGGGCCGAACGATCACTCTAGCTACCGGCAGCGCGGCAGATAACGCGGTTGATCAACTCAACCAAAAGCTGGGCTTGCGCAAACTGCCGCCGGTTAAAATTGAATGGGTTGATCCCAGTCTCGCTGTGGAAGACGTGCTGGAGATGGTTCAGGCCGGGGTTTACCACCTGACCGTGGTCGAACAACCCATTGCCGAGCGATGGGTCAAAGTCATGCCCAAGTTGCGGGTGGAGCGCTCTTTGGTACTCAGTAACAGTGGCGACATGAATTGGTATGTGCGTCAGGACGCCACCATGCTGCGCGCCAGTATTGACCGGTTTATCAAGCAGTATCAGGCGCCCGCCGGCGAAGACTTTGCGTTCGAACAGGCCTACCAGGGTCAGTATCAATTGCACTATCCGTTGGCCAGCCAAGACCGTCAGCGTCTAGAAAAGCTGCGGCCCGTTTTACAGCGGTGTGCGCAGGAGCAGGGCATGGATTGGCTGAACCTTGCCGCGTTAGCCTTCAAGGAATCGGCGCTTGACCCCAGCGTTAAAAGCGGGGGGAAAGCCACAGGACTGCTGCAAATCACCCCCTCTGCCGCGCAACGGGTCGGCGTCGATAATATTCACAACGTGGATGGCAACGTGCTTGCCGGAGCGAAGTACCTGGCGATGATCAAACGCAAGTATTTCTCCAGTCCCAAGGTCAACGAGCGTGAGCGCATGGCTTTTGTAATGGCCGCCTACAACCTGGGCCCGGAACGGGTAGAAGCTATGCGCGCCGAAGCAAAACGCCGAGGGCTGAACCCGAACCAGTGGTTTTTTCAGGTTGAGAGAATCGCTATGGAGCAGGTGGGGATGGGTGTCGTGAGCTACGTTAATAGTGTGAACAAGTATTATCTGGCGTTTGACCACGAGCGCGATTCTCTGGAAGGGCCAGCTGCCAAATCACGGCTACCAAAGATTGTCTCAAAAAATAATCGATAATCCTGATGGTTATGCGGTGTATCGCGCGCTTTTTATTAAAAAAATAGTGATTAATATAGCGGCCAATTCGCCCACTCATAAAAAGGAATGCTTGAGATGAACACCCTGATGAAAACGGTATTCTCAACCCGTGCTGGTTACGGCGTGACGGTTTTACGGATACTCGTCGGCATCATCTTCGTTGCTCACGGCGGGCAGAAGCTTTTCGGGCTGTTTGGCGGCTATGGTCTGTCCGGAACCGCGCAGTACATGGAAAGCCTGGGTTTGACACCGGGTTATCTCATGGCTTCGTTGTCTGGAGGCGCTGAATTTTTCGGCGGCTTGGGGTTAATCATTGGCTTGCTGGCGCGTCCGGCGGCGTTCGCCTTATCGATCATGACGATTGTCGCCATTCTTTCGGTGCACATTCACAATGGTTTATTCATGGCCAACAACGGTTTTGAATTCGCGTTGGCATTACTGGGGGCATTAGTTGCGATCCTGATCGAAGGTGCCGGCAGAGTGTCGATGGACCGAGCCATTATCGGCTGAGCTTGTCCTCATGAACTACGCCCGCTGAGTGCGGGCGTGGTTGTTTTAGTCTAAGTGCTTATTGACAGTGGCTACGCCGCTTCTCTAGGATGCTGCCCATGCGCCGATTTAAACAGCTACTTGCGGGGCGCCAGGCAAGGATTGAATCCTCGTCTAATCTGAGGTCTGAACAGACCTCTAAATACCGCTAAAGCGCTGGTTCGGTGTTGCCTCTCACCGCTGCCCAGCGGGATTTCTGAGGCTGAGACAAAACACCATGAGCTGTTCGCATCCCCTTATCAGATTGTCACCGTTCACATCACCCCTGACGCGTCGCAACCCCAGGATTCTACTGGGTGGTTCGCATCAACCGACGCTGCTGCGCTATTTGGAAGGCTGGCCCAAGCGCAACGGCAAGCCTGCTGCGTTCCTTGTCCAGTTCATCGACCAGAATGAATCCCTAACAGACTTTCCCGATGATCGTTTCGACATCGCGGTGGTGCAATCGCCCAATGCCGACAAAGCCGAAGTATTCATCAAACATTTGGTGCGAATTGCCCGGCAGGGACTGATAACTCGCGGGTAGGAGCGGTTAACTACTGGGCTTGAGTTGCCTGTTTGACATAAGCAAGCGATCTATTGAGTACACAAATCATCACAAAGGAAGGTCATGAAGCCCTGAAGCAGGAGCTTGACTATCTCCGGCCTGTTAAACGCCCGGACACAGCAAAAGGTAACTTTGGCGGCGTCGATTGGGCCAACCCTGACGGCAGGTTTAATCCCGGTACTACAGAGCAGTACTAAAACGAAGAGTCACATATACATCCTCTTGGCCAAACTCGAACCGCTACCGGGCGCTTGAGCCATCCGTGTGCCGGTACCACTTTAAGGGGTACGACGACTATGAACTATCGTTGGCTACTAGCAGAGCGCTGCAAGTCGGGTTGCCTGGACGTTCACCGATTCTCTTTAGGTATCGAGTATGTGCACGAAACAGGGAACGCCTGATGCCAATCTTAATCAATAAAGAAGCGGGCGAGTTTTGGCCACCTGGCTTGCGCCGGACATTTTGAAAATCAGCGTTATTTTTTGCTGTATTTGCGCATGGCCACGGGAACGTAAAACCTGAGCAGGCTTGCCTTTATAGACTTGCCACAACGATTTCATATCCGGAGATTCTTATGCGACGGCAAACATCGTTCATATTTGACCTTGATGGCACACTTACCGATAGCGTCTATCAAAATGTGGCCGCGTGGAAAGAAGCGCTCGATTCTGAAAATATTCACCTTGCGATGTGGCGAATTCATAGAAAAATCGGCATGAGCGGTGGGCTAATGCTGAAGTCTTTATCACGTGAAACTGGTTTGAATATCAGTACGGATCAAGGGCACAGGCTCAGCGAGAAGCATGCCAAGGCGTACGACAGGCTTCAAGGCCAGATCATAGCGTTACCTGGTGCGGTTCAGCTTCTTGACGCGCTCAGCGAGAATAACATCAAATGGTGTATTGCATCGAGTGGGGGTAGCGAGACGGTAAAGATCAATTTAAAAGCTCTGAACCTGGACTTCCATAAAATCAATGTCATCACTCGCGATGACGTGAAATACGGTAAGCCCGATCCTGATCTGTTCTTGGCTGCGTCTGGAAAAATGGATGTTGCAATCGAAGAATGCCTTGTAATAGGCGATGCAGTCTGGGACATGCTGGCTGCTCGGCGGTGCAAGGCAACGGGCATTGGTTTGTTATCTGGTGGGTATGATATCAGTGAGTTAGAGCGAGCCGGAGCCTTGAGAGTTTATGAAGATCCTCTCGACTTGCTTAATCATTTAGAAGAAATCGCGTCGCGTCCGTAGATATTGGTTTAAGGCGGGCCCAGTCGCGTATGGTACGTTCAGAATCGGCCATCCTCAACCGTTGTTTGTGCCCCGCGAGGTACATACTGCCCACAGCGGGGAGTCAAAAGAACTTTCGACAGTTCTCTTGCTTCTTGTCAAAAATCTTGTACCCGCCTGCTGCCTGCTCCAGGAACATTCGATGGCTGATAATCTCCTCTGGAAAGGGCCGTCCCGTTGCGATGTATCCGATAGCTCGGGAAGGAATGCTGAACATGGATCGGTCTCATTTTAAATGTCAGCCGTTTGTCGAATGCATCTCCAAACAAAAATCCAGGATCTGAAACAGTGTCTACTTTGACGTTATAGGCGCCGTGACAGGTAAGTGCTCTCATACGAGTATCCGCCTTTAATTTATTCTCTAGAGAAAGGAGCGCTGAATCATGAGTTTGGTTCAGTGATTTCGATCAGCTTGGGGATCAATGGTGCAATCGGTGAAGAGCTTTATCAGTAGATGCATGAATGAAACGGGAAGAGGTCCGTATCTACATTTTTTTAAGACAGGTACGGCGGTTTAAATTCAACGCAGCTGGGCTGTAGGCCGATTTCAGACCATTCATCGTTCTAGAAGAAACAACGACGTTTTAAAGCGGGTCGACTCAGTGTAAGGGGCACTCCTCAGTAACCCCTGATACGTGCATTTTCAGCACACTCTTCAGAGCTGTAGTTCTGGAAAAACCGCTTCCAAAGGATAGAACAATGATACCTACCGAACCCTCTTACACTTCACCACCCGTGTACGACCGAACGCAGACGTTCGCTCCTCTCCTTAAACGAATATCCTGGAGTGCCGTGTTTGCCGGGGTTGTTCTGTCCATGATCGTTTCGCTGATTTTAGGCCTGTTGGGTACGGCAATTGGCTCCGCTGCGATTGAGCCACTTCAGGAGGGTAATCCGGTTCAAGGCATGGGTACGTCCGCTGGAATATGGGTGGTCGTAAGCGGTGTTCTTTCGCTGTTTATCGGCGGATGGGCTGCGGGCAGGCTTGCCCACCGGGAGGGTGGTCTCCATGGCCTACTGGTCTGGGCTACCGTTTCTTTGATTACCGTTTACTTAGTGTCCAGTGCTGTTACCGGTGTTGTAAGGGGCGGTTTAAATATCGCTGGCAGTGGCCTATCTGCCGTTGGCAGCGGAATCGCACAGGTTGCGCCCGCCATGGGCAACAAAATTCAGGATCAGCTCCGCCAACAGGGTATCGATTTCAATCTTGACGATATCCAGGGTCAGTTGGAGACCGCTATGAGGCAGACAGGTAAGCCTGAGCTGCAACCGGAAGCGGTTAAACAGGACGCGCAGGATGTGCAACAAGATGCGAAAAAAACAGCACAGGATAGCGCGGCCAAACCGCAGCAGGCGCAGGGTAACTTGAGTGGTCTGCTGGATAAAATCAAAGCTAAAGGAGATAAAGCATGGGACGCGGCTGATCGGCAGGCCGTGGTTAATCTGATAAAAGCGCGAACAGGCAAATCCGATCAAGAGGCAAATCAAATGGTCGATCAGGCCCAACAGAGCTATCGAGATGCTTACGCTAAGTATCAGCAGCTCAAAGTTGATGCTGAGCAGAAAACGCGTGAAGCAGCCGATATGGCAGCCAAGCGAGTTTCACAGGCTAGTTGGATTCTGTTGATCACACTGGTGATCTCAGGCGTAGTGGCTGCTGGAGCTGGAATATTGGGCCGCCGCACTCAACCGCCAGAGAAAGTACTGTCAAGTACGATTTGAAGCGATGGGACGCCGTTGAGTGCGGCGTCCCATGTGTGACGCAGACCCTGCAGCAGATGTTTTCTGTAGCGGTTCGCGGTTACTGGGCGCTTACGATAGAAGGAGGAGGGAGATGCTGATTCGGGCCAAGCCGCCTATCCCTAGCCCTTGGCCTTGGTCGATCAGCAGTGCGTGGGTAGGTACGTTCCTCTTGAATCGTGTCATCTTCCTTATAGATTTTGAGCAAAGCCGTCTTACCGTTCAGAAACTTAATTGCGAGCTTCGTAATCTCGTCTTTAGTGGCGGCGGTTTAAATGCGCGCTCTGCACCTTGCTTGCTAAGCGCCCAGCCGTTTGGGGTTTTGGTGATGTAGTAGTTGAGTGGTATCAGAAAACGGAACATAGAGCACTTTAGGCGGGTGGAATAGGACGCAATGGTCTGCACTTGTCTACGCGAACCTTGGCGCGGCTTCGTCTCTGGTAGTAACCGTTCAGATTGATGTGCTCCCCGCTCGTCGAGAGGTAATGCAACATAGCGTTGCGGCTCGAAGTTGCAGTCGAAGCTTCACCCAACGGGTAGGAGAACGTGCTCAGCCATCATCAGGTAACTGAACTGTCGCGCAAGATATCATTACCTTTGACGTAATTGATGAGCGCGAATGCAATCTTTAATATTCAGTTCAAGCGATTCAATCATGACTCGTGCTGTTACCTACTAAAGGCTAAAAAATGTCTACTTTTGAAATTTACACAGTCAAATCTGCCCCAGAAAAATCGAAACCTGTTCTGGAAGCTTTGCAAGAAACCTTTGGCTTCATTCCAAACATCGCGGGTGCAATGGCAGGATCTCCGACATTGATCAGCAGTTTCATCGGTGTGTTCCAAAAAGCACACAGCGGCAGTTTCACGGAAGATCAAATCCAGGCGGTGCTGCTGACAAATGCCGTAACGAACGCATCGTCCTGGCCAATTGCTTTTCATACATTCCTAGCGCTGAAAGAAGGCTTAGATCCAGCAGACGTAGAGGCAATTCGCGCTGGCCATGCTCTGAAAAATGTAAAGCACGCAGCACTGTCCGGTTTGGCCAAAAATTTTATTGAGAAACGTGGCCACGCCGGTGAACAAGCTCTGCAAGCATTCTATGAAGCCGGCTTCAATAAAGAACAGATTTTGGAACTGATTAATGTTATTGCCGCATCGACCATTACCAATTACGTCGCAAATGTAGCGAATCCACCCCTGGAAGAATCATTTCAGGCGCACACATGGAGTCAGTAATCATTGCTGCATGCCGCAAATGAATATCAGCAACGGCATGAATAATTTGTGGCCTTTGTGCTATGCATCTGTGCGGGATTTCAGTGATTAATTTGAGATAAAGAACGGATGCACACTTCCATGCAAAACTCATGATCATGATCATGGGCAGGGTACTAATGACTGATGAAGTGTTTATCGTTCATACGTCGCCCGCTCAAGGTGCAAGATATATTTACTCATCTGTACCGGGGATCTGATTAGATGAATCTCAATTACATGTCAAACCATAACGTTGCCAGTTCTGGAAATTCTATTGGCGCATTGCTACGTGACTGGCGTAAAAAGTATGGCCGTAGTCAGCTGGAGCTATCGCTTGAGGTCGGGGTATCTCAACGGCACATCAGCTTCATCGAGAGCGGCAGAAGCGTACCGAGCAGGGCGATGCTGATGGCCCTGGCACAATCGTTGAATATTCCCTTACGCGACCGGAATAATCTATTTCTCGCCGCTGGATTCGCACCCATTTACGCCGATCCTGCATGGAATGCGGCAGAAATGCGGATCGTTAATAGAGCACTGGAACGCATGCTCAAGCAGCATGAGCCCTACCCGGCGGTCGTTATGGATAGGTATTGGAATGTACTTCTAAACAACGAATTTGCTTCACGTTTTTTTGGAAGTTTTATTGACTTATCAAAAAGAGAAAAACCACGCAATCTGCTGCATTTGATTTTTGATCCTGATGGGATGCGACCGTTTATTGATAATTGGGATGCCGTCGCAAGAGGATTGTTCGAGAGAATTAGCCGTGAAGCTGTCGGCGGCATGATCGACGAAAAAACCAGACGTCTGATGAGCGAACTTCTTTCTTATCCAGATGTCGACATCGGTTGGAGCACCGCAGATTTACCCGACATCTCACCAGTGATACCGGTTGGTTTTATCAAGGATGGAAAACTGCTGAATTACTTTTCGATGGTGTCAACAGTGGGTACGCCCCAAACCATCTCCGCTCAGGAATTGCGTGTCGAATGCATGTTTCCCGCAGACGACTTTACTGAGGTGTGGCATCTCGAAATGTTTGGGAAAAATTCCAAACGCTCCGGGTAACTAGCTCCGCCCACCGAAATATCCGGATCCCGGCCATCCCGATAGATCCGTCTGATCTTTGCGTTGAGACGTTCAGTAAAAATGCCCTAGTGAGGATGTGATCATGGCAGCAGATATTGTCGATATTGCGCGTACAGCTTACAACGCCTACGTCAAGAAAGACCGTGCGGCAATTGAGGCGCTGATCGCCGACGATTTCCACTTCACCAGCCCGCTTGACAATCGGATAGACCGCGAGACGTACTTCACGCGCTGCTGGCCGAACAGCGAATCGACTGAGGGTTTCGACTTCATCCATTTCGTTAGCGATGGGGAGCGAGTTTTCGTCACCTACGAGGGTCGCGCCAACAGCCGCCGATTCCGAAACACTGAGTTGCTGACGATCAAAAACGGCCTCATCACCGACGTCGAGGTTTATTTTGGTTGGTCAATTCCGCACGAGGCTCCAGTGGGTACTTTCGTGCCGACGAAGGAGGCCTGATTCCCATGGCGCGTTGAGTGTTCATTTACACACGCAGGAAGTGATGGTGCGGGCTTTACTTTGCCCGCAAGAGCGGTCTTCTGCCGGGCCTGGCGCCGGCTCGCCCCGTACCAGAATGCACGCTAGGTTTGTTGCCTGAAATTGTCGGCCCCAATTTTTAGCTCTCGCTCTCTGACAGAATAATCACGATGTATGAGATAGCTTCCAGTAGGGTTCCAGTCGATCTAACAAGACTAGTTTCTACTTGGGATCAGCCATCCGCCTCTGAGGCATAACTGATGACCTATTTAGGCTACCCGGCCCTCAGTACTTATGGGCGCATTACCCAGATGCATATATCGACGTATAAAAAAATTGAACTGCTTTTGGACGCGCTAGCCTAATGATCAGCTTGTGGATCATCCACAGGCGATGCCAATACCGGCATACTCCAAAAGGTGGTCAAAGTGGCTAAAGACGAGAAGAAAAGCAAAGGTGAAACATCGAAAGCCAGCAAGGAATTGAAAGACAAAAAGTTATCACCAGCAAAGAAATCAGCTTCGCAATCGGCTCTTTCGAAATCTTCCGACAAGAAAGACCAGAAGAAAGATGCCGAACCAAAAAAATCCGCAAAAAGAGCTGATAGCAAGCCAGAAAAGGCTAAGAAATCAGAGAAGGCAGAAAAGCCAGCGAAAAAGGGAAAGTAATATTTGCTAGGGCTTTACGCCCTAGCTTTCTGAGCTGGTTTGCCTTCAATGGCTAACCATAAGATTTCAAGCCTGCTTAACCACGTGTTCGTTGCAGTCCCAGGCGGTGGTTGCCAAGCACCCCAGCCCTGAGTCGACCTAATAAGATTGCGTTGTTTCGCTCAAAACAACGAGGTGCTGCGTCGCTGTTCGCTTACTTCACGAACTCCAATCAGTAAGAATGGACGCTCCGCTATCCTGGATAGGATAGCGACTGACAGGTTCAAACGCCCATCCCTCATACCGGAAGAATCAAATCTTCCAGACCCATCTGACGCAGAAACTGCGCCTGCTTCTGGTAATACACCGCATTAATTGCTTCGGTGCCTTTGTGTTGACCATCAACAGTGACTCGTAACGGTCGCTGACCACGTGGCATGGCCAGCACCTTGGCGGCTGCCAGACCGACCGCTGAAACATCCAGCGCACCGCCATTGGCTAGGTCTATAGCATTCAGCTTTTTTTCCAGACCGGCCATACGCTTGGACAGCTCGCCGTATTGCTGCTCAATCGCCTGGTAAGCAGGAGACTGCGCATCGGAAAAATGCTCGGTGCCAGACGTAAACGCACCAGGTACCAAAATCACGCTTTCGATACCTGAAGGCCTTACCTCCATGGCCATAACTTCGGCCAAAGCATCACCCGCCACCTTGCTGGCAATATAGGGCCCCAGGAAAGGTTCGTGCAGCCGGGAGGTCGTACTGCCGACGTACATTAACAATCCGTGCCCCTGGCGCCGCATCGCTGGCAGCGCCGCGCGATTGACCCGCAACCACGACAACGCGTTGGTGTCGATAATTCGCGCGACCTGCTCCACTGAGAACGCCTCGGTCAACCCGGCCATCAACATACCGGCGTTATTGACCACCACATCCAGACGGCCGTGCCGGGCAAGGATCTGATCGACCGCTGCACGGCAGGCGGTTTCGCACAGAACATCGAGCTCCAACACCTCCAGCGCGAGGCTTTCCTGCCGGGCTATCTGCTCCAGAGCCTGGCTGCGCTCCCGGTTCTTCTTCCTGGGGTCACGCTGGCTGGCATAGACGTGGTGCCCGGCGCGGGCCAGCGCCAAAGCAATTGCTTTGCCGATGCCCGAACCTGCGCCTGTGACCAGAACCACCTGCTGTGCATCGTGTGCCATGGTGCGGCTCCCGAATTAGTTGCGAGTACGAATGATGACCTTGCCGCGTGCGTGACCAGTGGCGACTTTCTCCAGCGCGGCGCGGGTTTCTTCCAGTGCAAAGATCGAGTCGGTGATGATCTGCAATTGCCCAGCGCTGAAATACCGCACAGCTTCCTGAAGAAAAGGCGTCGCGCTGGCAAAGAAGACAAACTGGCCGACATGCTCCTCGCGGGACTCGATGTCGAACTCCACCAAAGTCGCGATACGCCCGCCAGCACCGAGCACCGACCACGAATTTTCCATGGCGTCGCCGCCTAAGGTATCGAGCACCAGATCGATGTCACGTAGCGCAGTGAAGTCCTCATTGTGGTAGTTGATCACCTCGTCCGCGCCCAGGCTTTTGACCAGTTCAATGTTGCGCGCGGAGGCTGTGGCGATGACATGGGCGCCCGCAAAATGAGCCAACTGCACCGCCATGCTGCCTACGCCACCCGCCGCTGCATGGATCAAGACCCGTTCGCCGCGCTTCAGCTGACCGACCTCAAACAATGCCTGGCTGGCCGTGCCAAACGCAGTGGGTAGTGCCGCAGCCTGTTCGAAGCTCATGGCGGCCGGAATCACCCACAGGTCCGAAGCAGCGACCAGCAACTGCTGGGAGAATGCGCCTCCAGAACTGGGCGCGCTGCGACCGAACACGCGATCACCCGGCTTCAGATGCGTGACCTGCGTACCGACGCTGCTGACCACGCCGCTGAAATCAGTGCCCGGAATATAGGGCAACTCAACCGGAAACATTGGCTGCATATACCCGGCGATCATCTTCAAATCCAGCGGATTGATGCTGGCAGCCTCGACCCGCACGACCGCCTCGTCACTGCCTGGCTGACCCAAGTCAACGTTGTCGACAGTGACGATCTCTGGGCCACCGAATACATTAATGGATGCTGCTTTCATGATAAACCTCGTGGAGTGCTCAAGGTTGGGCAGGGAAATGGCCTAGTTGAAGGAACAGGCCGAACCAGTCTTCCATGTGCCAAGTGGAGGTGACGCGTTCGCCGTCCAGCGTATGGAATTCATGCAGACGGAAGCTGACGTGCTTGCCGGTGGGTGCGATGCCAAACAATTCGCCCAGATGGGTGCCGGTGATTTCAGCGCGAACAGCTATCTGACCAGAAACTTGAATCATGTCGTGGATGACGATGTGCACATCCGGAAAAGCTTCGCCGAAGCTGCGGATAATTGGCTTAATGCCTTCTGGACCTGCGACTTGCCCAGGCGCCAATGGGATATCGTCCCAGTCGGCGGACAGAATGCTGTCGACCAGGTCCGGATTTTTTTCGCTAAAGGCGCGATACAGGGTTTCTACTGCTTGGCGCTCGGTGTGCAGGCGGGCAGTAAGTTCGTTGGGGGTCATGGCGTTGTTCTCGTCGTTTAGTGTGGTGTGGCGAGAGTGTGAGTGGTGCGGTAACATCCGTAAAACAAATGATTGATATAGGTGTTTATTTGATTTATGGATTTTAATGGCATCGATTTGAATCTGCTTGCCGCTTTCAACGCATTGATAATTGAGCGCAACGTGACCCGGGCAGCGACTCAAGTCGGTGTGAGCCAACCCGCGATGAGTGCGGCCCTTTCCCGGCTGCGCAAGCTGGTAGGCGACCCGCTGTTTTTACGCAGCGCCGATGGTTTGCTGCCTACGCCGCGGGCGCGCGAACTTGCCCAGCCCATCGCCTTGGCACTCTGGCAAATCGAAAACGCGCTGGTGACCAGGCCTGACTTTGTGCCGACAGAGGCGGTGCTCACCGTGAACCTTGGCCTGTCGGATTATCCCGCTTTCGTGTTGTTGCCCAAGCTGTTGCAGGCGGTGAGGGAGCACGCGCCGGGCCTGACGATCAACGTCCACGCTTACAACGACCGCGACCATGCCGTTGACCTGCTTGATGCCGGCGTCATAGATGCAGCGATTGGGGTGTTGCCGAGCCATCAGGACGGCCGGATCCTGACGCGGCCGATCCTGCGCGACACTTTCGTCACGCTTATCGCCCACGACCACCCGGCAGCCCGGCGCGGGATGGACCTGGATACGTTCCTTACGCTCTCCCACGTGCTGGCCTCTCCTGAAGGCGAGCGTTATGGCCTGGTGGATCAAGCACTGGCGCAGCTAGGTAAAAAACGCAAGCTGACACTGACCCTGCCACAGATGTTCGCGGTACCAGCAATCATTGCCTCTTCGCAAATGACCGCTACCGTCCTGAAACGAATCGCCCTCAGTTCACCTGCCGGGCGCAAGCTGGCCCTGTTCCCACCGCCAGTAGCATTACCGGAGATCGTTTTTCATCTTATCTGGCATCGTCGTGGCAATTTGAATCCGGCTCAACAATGGTTCAGGGAGGTGATTGAGTCCGTTGCGCTGGTGGTATGACAGACCAGCAGCAATCGGCCCGAGCTGCCGCTCGTAAGAATTGCCCATGAACGCTTCATTCAAAGCGAACATCGGGGGAAGAGCACCTTACTTCCCCAAAGTTTCGACCACTCCGTCAGCGACACCAATCAGGTGCGCGTGGTTGATGTTCATTGGCATGAGATTAGGGATGAGGGTAGAGATATTGTCTGGTAGTAAGCGGTAGTGGCTACTTCGGGGATGCTGAGCGCAAGCGACTACTGCCATCAGACAGGGTAATTTATTTCATTGTCACTGCTGTCATGCTAGGTCAGTCTTTTCGTAAACTATGCTTTCGATAAACCAGACGGCTTCGCCCGAAGGCGTCTGTACCGCTACTTCATCCCCCTCTTGCTTTTTCAGAAGAGCGCGAGCCATTGGCGAGTCAATCGAGATATAGTCGTTTCGGTGATAGATTTCATCGTAGCCGACGATTCGGAATCGCTTGCTTTCGCTTTTGTCATTTTCAATCTCTACCCAGGCACCAAAGAACACTCTCCCTTCTTGTTCCGGGGCATAGTTGACTACTCGAACATCCTCCAACCGCTTCCGAAGGTATCTGATCCGACGGTCAATTTCTCGAAGGAGCTTCTTATTGTATTGATAATCTGCGTTCTCACTTCGATCACCAAGGGAGGCAGCCCAAGCTACCTTTTGAGTGATCTCCGGACGATAGATGCGCCAGAGGTGATCCAACTCCTCTTTTAATGCGTTGTAGCCGGTGCGAGTGATGATGTTAGTTGGCAATACTAGCTCCAAAGTAATTAGGGCTGGCCTACTTTCACAGGTCAATGCGTTCGCAATGCCAGGGGGCCATAATTCATGTCAGATCGGGTGCCTGCGCAGGAACTGTAAGCTGAGGCTAACATGCAGGGGCTTGGTCGTAACAACCTAAGCCCATTCGTGCCGAAGTTTGCCTGGCGCTTATAGCGCAAAGTTCCAATGAAAGACGCTGCGAGGGAGAGGGTTATGCCAAAACCCCGGGAGGCCTAATCAATAAATATGGTCGTGGCGTCGGCCCACTTCTTGAGTTAAAGATGCTCAGGGCTTTCTCCATAGCCTTAAGGTGCCAGGCCAGAACAGTTATTCATCATTAGGCCCAGAATGTCGCTCCGTGACCCGCGTTTCAGATTATGTTTGCTGTGAAACTATCTGAATTCAGGTCTTCCAACGCGTCGCGCTCGCCGTCTGTGAGCTTGAAGGTCGCGGTGGAGGCAGACCGCCCATCAACCTCATATACCCTATTTCGGGGCAGTAACTCCCGGGTCTTTCGTTGCTCAGACTTTTGCGCAAGCGTCAGAGTACATGCGGGTAGTTGTATTCGCCCGAGCAAGAAAGTCGGGTCTATTTCGGTGATTGAATCGAATCGAAATCGAAAACGAACAGGGCGCTTTCCTGGGGTGGGTGAAATTTATGGGCGGATGGATTACATCTCCATCGATTCACCCACGGCCCGCGCCCTGCTCAAAAAAGTCGGCGACGATGTGATCGTGCCGACTCCGGGTGGTCCCATGAGTTGGTGGATCAACGTGATTGAGTATCTGAAATAAGCGTTAGCGGTTTAACGCTCGTACCAGGCAAGCATGTATGCAGTTTTTTACGATTGAGCTGCGCAGGGTCCAGTCGGTGTTGATGATGTGGAAACCCTGGATGTAGCTGTTCTCATCAACGGATTCAAACCACTCATCGATGGACGGACTGAAGTCATCTGGAGCGATGACGTACTTGGCGCATTGGATGGAGCGCAAGTAGTAATCGGACTTAGGTGCGTTGGCGCGGGTATCCATGAAGGCTTTCAAGGTCGTCGTATTCGGGAAGTTCTCTCCTATCCATTGGTGTTGAACGCTAGGCCAGAACTGCGGTGAGAGTCTGCCAGAATAAGCCAGCACAATATTTTTACCCGGGTGTTTGTACCAAAGCTGACTGACGCTTTGTTTGCGTAAATCCCAAGGAATCACTCGATGACCAATGCTGTGGGTGATTAATTGGTTGAGCTCGACGTGAGCGTCCGGGGTGAAATTTTTGAGGGTGTGGAAATCCAGAATGATGATCTCTCTCGCGGTATCACCAGCTTTTTTCACCCCGTTTAAAAACTCATTGAGTGGCTCGAAGATGTCAGTCGTCAAGGTCCTGCCGGTATAGGTGACATGAAAAAGTGTGAAGCGTTTTGGATGGCCAACCTCATGTTGCGGAAGGAATTCTACCCTCAAATCAAGCACGCGTACGCCGCCCTTCACTTGATCGATAGGAGATACATCCTGAGTCGTTTCGAAAAAATAACCACCCGGTGCCATCTTATCGGCAGCAGAGTCATGGGAGCCGGGAAGTATCAATTGATCGATGCGCAGCGTGGCAAAGGCCGCGTTCTGTCCCATCCAACTGTGCAGACGGGTGTTGGGGTTCACGTTCATTGTTCAATCATCCTTGATTGGGGTTTTAGGCAAACAGTCAGTTGTTTTCAAGCTGCAATCAGCTTGTGTCTTGACTCGTTCAATATTATTAAAATTGCCTAAAACTGCAATGATCCCTCCGTAGGAAAACGACATCACATAGTTGCGTTGCCCTCAGCGCATGTTGTAGTCCGGGAATATGACCTCCCGGACTTCAGATAGGCGCTTTTTAGTCAGCCTTCCCGCAGTACAGTCAACGGACTGACGTTCAATGCACGGCGGGTGCCGAATACACCTGCACCGCCCACCAGCGCCGCGCCAATCACCGGCAACAACAGCAGCCAAGCGTGTGGGTGCCATTGCAAACTGAAGGCGTAACGGTAAAGCGCAAAACTTACCAATTCGCAACCCAACGCCGCCAACACACCGCTTGCCGCACCTAATAAACCGAACTCAATGCGTCGCGCCTTGATCAGTAGCGCTCGCTCGGCGCCCAGCGCCCGGAGCAGGGCGCCTTGGCGGATACGTTCGTCAAGAGTCGCTTGTAGGCCGGAAAATAACACCGCAAGCCCGGCCGCAAGGACAAATAACAGCACGTATTCCACGGCTATCGTCACTTGGGCGAGGATGCTGCGTAGTTGCTCCAGTAAGGCTTCGACCTGAAGGATGGTGACCGCCGGAAACGCGCGTGATAGCTCGACGATTTGTTGGTCGTTACCCGGTGCCAGATAAAAACTGGTGAGGTAGGTGGTCGGCAGATCCTGGAGCGTGCCCGGTTGGAATATCATGAAAAAATTCGGCTGAAAGTTATCCCAGCTGACGTCGCGCAAGCTGGTGACCTGAGCTTCGCGTGTCATACCACCGACCACGAAACTCATGTGATCGCCGAGTTTAAGCTTTAGGCTTTCGGCGAGTTTGGATTCTACTGACACACCAGGGATTTTGTCGGCGGCGACGTTGCCGTCGGCTGTCCACCAGGTGCCAGCACTCAAGCTATTGCCTTGAGGCAACTCGGCAGCCCAGGTCAAGCTGAGGTCTCGTTCGGTGGCGTTTTCGCCCCGGGAGTCCTTGCTGACAATGTTGCGTACGGGCTCCTCATTAATGCTGACCAGGCGCCCAGGGATAATTGGGTACAGCGGCGACGCGTGAGTAGAGAGACCCGCTATGCGTTGGGTAAAGTTGTCTTTGTCCGCTGGCAGGATGTTGAGTACAAAGTAATTGGGTGCATCTTTGGGTAGCTGATTTTGCCAAGTGTCGAGCAACTCTCCACGCAGCAGCGCTATCAGCGCCATGGACAGCAGAATCAGTCCGAACGCCAGGGTTTGCCCCGCGGCGGCCAGCGGATGACGCAGCAGTTGCCCTAAACCCAATCGCCAAGGCAACGATGCACCGGCCAGTAGACGACGCAAGCTTTGCAGCGCCAACAGCAACGCGGCCCCCAGCAACACGGCGGTGATAATGCCTCCGCCGAGCAGGGCAAAGGTCAATATGAGGTCCAGGCTCAGACGCCACATGATCAAGCCTAACGCCAGTAGCGCTGCGCCATATACCAGCCATGAACTGGCCGGAATGGGGAGCATGTCTCGACGCAGCACCCGCAGCGGCGGAACCCGGCCAAGTGCAGCCAAGGGCGGTAAAGCGAAACCGGCGAGAGCCACAAGACCAGTGCCGATCCCGGCAATGGCGGGGAGTACCCCTCCTGGGGGGACATCGGTCGGTAGCAGATCCTGCAGCAGCGCAAATAAACCCAACTGCGCAAGCCAGCCTAATAAAGCGCCGCTGAGGCTGGCCAGAAGACCGAGTATGGCTAATTGAAGGCTAAACAACACCAGCGCTTCATTGCGTGACAAGCCCAGGCAACGCAGCAGTGCGCTAGCGTCAAAGCGCCGAGCAGCAAAGCGTGCGGCTGAGAGCGCCACCGCCACGCCAGACAACAACACGGCAACCAAGCTTGCCATGTTCAAGTAACGCTCGGCCTTGCCCAGCGCCCCGCCGATTTGCCGATTACCGTCGCGGGCATCCAACAGGCGTTGATTGGGGGCCAGTCCCGAGGTGATCTGTTGACGGTAGACTTCCAGCGAATTATAGCTGCCGCTCCATAATTCCTTGTAACTGACCCGGCTGCCAGGCTGGACGACGCCTGTGGCGGCGAGGTCTGCCAAGTTGATCATGACGCGTGGCGTCAGACTGTAAAAATTTCCGGCGCGGTCAGGTTCATAGGTCAGCACTCGGCTTAGGCGCAGGGTTTTTGAGCCGACGTCGATGTTGTCGCCGACTTTCAAATTCAATGCCGCAAACATCCGCGACTCGGCCCAGGCTTCGCCCGGTTGAGGTCTACTGCCCGGTTTTTCTGCTTGATAGGGTGCGGCGGCGCTTTTCAGCTCGCCGCGCAACGGGTATTCGTCGTCCACGGCTTTTACGCTCGCCAACTGAATACCGGCATCGGTGGCGATTACGCTGGAAAATTCGATGACTTGAGCGTGGTCCAGTTTTAGCGTTTTGCCGGCTTCAATCTGAGCAGGTAGCGCAGGGCTGGTGCCTTCGAGAATCAAATCAGCGCCTAAAAACTCGGTGGCTCGCAGCAGCATCGCACCGTTCAGGCGGGCACCAAAGTAGCCGATGGCAGTGCTAGCCGCCACCGCAATTAATAAGGCAAAGAACAACACCCGCAACTCTCCGGCACGTGCGTCACGCAAGAGTTGTCGTGTGGCAAGGCTTAGCAGACGTAGAAGCGGCAAACGTGCCATCAAGGCTCCAGAGGGGCGACCAATCGGCCACCTTCGAGACGAATCAGGCGTTGGCAGCGGTGAGCAAGACGCTCGTCGTGCGTCACCAAGACCAAGGTCGTGCGCCGCTCCTTGTTCAGTTCGAACAACAGATCGCTGATCCGTTCACCTGTGTGGCTGTCAAGATTGCCGGTAGGCTCATCAGCGAATAATACGTCGGGATCGGCAGCAAAGGCGCGGGCGATGGCTACGCGTTGCTGCTCGCCGCCTGATAGCTGACGCGGCGAATGGGTCAGTCGCTGGCCCAAGCCTACCCGCTCAAGCAACAGTCGAGCCTGCGCACGCGCATCTTTGCGGCCTTCCAACTCCATAGGCAGCATGACGTTTTCCAATGCATTGAGGCTGTCGAGCAACTGAAACGACTGGAACACAAAACCCACATGTTCAGCACGGATGCGGGCGCGCTGATCTTCATCCAGTTCGCTGAGGTTACACCCCGCCAGCGTCACCGTGCCAGCGCTGGGCAGGTCCAGTCCGGCTAGCAAACCGAGGAGGGTAGATTTGCCAGAACCTGAGGCGCCAACAATCGCCAAGCTGTCGCCCCTGTTCAGTTCCAGGGAGAGTTCGTGCAGGATAGTCAGGTCACCTTCTGTGCTGGGGACCACTTTGGTGAGGTTCCAAGCACTAAGAATACTTTCGCTCATGGAGAATCCGATGCGTGCGTGGCTTTTATGTGCTGGCCTGGGTTTGTTGTTGATCTCTCAAGGAGCTGCGGCAGGCACTGTTCTGATCGTTGGGGATAGTATCAGCGCAGCTTTCGGGCTGGATACCCGCTTGGGGTGGGTATCGTTACTGGATCAGCGTCTGCGTAAAGAGGGGATTACCGATAAAGTAGTCAATGCGTCCATCAGCGGCGACACCAGTGCGGGAGGGCAGGCACGGCTTCCAGCGCTGCTTTTAGAGCATAAACCCCAGTTAGTTATTCTGGAGTTGGGCGGCAACGACGGCTTGCGCGGGCAGCCACCAGCTAATTTGCAACAAAATCTTTCGTCGATGATCGATAGCGCTAGAGCCTCGGGTGCCAAGGTCCTACTGCTCGGCATGCGTATACCACCCAATTATGGCCCGCGTTACACCGAGGCATTTGCGGCGGTGTATGGCAATTTAGCGAAGCAGAAAAAAGTCGCTCTAGTACCGTTTTTTCTTGAAGGTGTGGGCGGGATCCCGGAGCTGATGCAGGCCGATGGCCTGCATCCTGCGGTCGCAGCTCAAGGCAAGTTACTGGACAATGTTTGGCCGACGCTAAGACCGCTGCTTTGATGCTGTTCTAACTGCAGGCTTTGGGCTAAGGTGTCGCCCCGATTTGGAGCGCCCGATGCCTCGTCCCGCTTGGTCTTTATTTGCTTACCAACTCATCGAACCTGATGACCAGCTTGACCTGTTCGCGTGTCAGGAGGCGCGAGTACATCTGGTTGCGCGACAGTTGGAGTTAGGCGGCACGATTGACCGAACCTTGTGCGGAACCTTGCTGCCTGCGCATCCACGCTGGCTAGGGGTCAATCGAGTGAGTCTGCGGGACGAGCGCCTGTGTTCGCTGTGTCGCGCGATCCTTGAAGCACAGAAACGTGGCACGCGACCAATCTGGCCAGAACTGCGTTTTAGTCAATAAATAGGGCATAAACGGTTAATCGTTAGGCAACTCCCGATTTCAAGGGTGGCAGTGTACAATTGCGCTACTTTTCCGTCGCATACACCAAGGATTTTCCGGATGTTGTCGCGTATTCCCGCCGTCGCCCGCTGTTTTTTGCTTGCTGCGCTTTGTGCGGCGGGCCCTGTCGCTGCATTAGAATTCCCTCTCCCACCGCCTGGCGAAGACATCGTGGGTCAAGTACAGACCATCACCGCCAAATACGAAGACACGTTTGCCGACCTTGGAACTCAGTACGATTTGGGTTACCTGGAAATGATCGCAGCCAACCCAGGCGTCGATCCGTGGTTACCGGGTGCAGGCACTCAAATTGTGTTGCCCACCCGCTTCGTGCTGCCTCCCGGCCCCCGTGAAGGGATAGTGATTAACTTGGCTGAGTATCGGTTGTATTACTATCCGAAAGGCAAAAACGTTGTCGATACCTACCCGCTTGGTATCGGTCGTGAGGGGTGGGGGTCGCCGGTCGCAGTCACCAAGATTACGGCAAAAACGCCGAACCCGACCTGGACCCCACCGGCCTCGGTTAAGGCTGAGCACCTGGCGGACGGTGACCCATTGCCTAACGTGGTGCCGGCAGGTGCGGATAATCCTTTAGGGCCGTTCAAGTTCGGTCTGGGTCTGCCTGGTTACTTGATTCACGGCTCTAACAAGAAATTCGGTATCGGCATGCGTACCAGCCACGGTTGCTTCCGCATGTACAACAACAATGTGCTGGAGTTAGCCGGCATCGTGCCAATCGGCACCACCGTGCGGATCATGAGCGACCCTTACAAGTTCGGTGTGAGTGCCGGCAAAGTCTACCTTGAGGCGCACGCGCCCCTTGACGGCAATGGCAATCCATCTGCGGATGACAAGCACACCGCAGTGATCAACGCGCTACTTAAGCGTGACGACCTGGCTGCAAATCTGCAGATGAATTGGGATGTCGTGCGGGACGTGGTCGCTGCTGAGAACGGTATGCCGGTTGAAATAGCGGTGCCGGGCAGCAGTGCGATAGTCTCAAAGGCTCCAACCGTGGCGCAATAGTTAGTCCTTTAGAAAGCCCGCACGCACCGCCATGAATATCAAGGCTGAGCGGACGGGCTTTTTAGTGTCTGGGCTAAAGTCCAGACCCTAAAAAGCCGATCCAGAACTGGATCGGCTTATCAATAATCTCGAGAGATTATTACTTGCGGCTAGCCTTGTCCAACATACGCAGAGCGCGCTCGTTGGCTTCGTCAGCAGTTTGCTGAGCTTTTTGAGCAGCAGCCATAGCTTCATCAGCCTTACGATAGGCTTCATCAGCACGTGCTTGCGAACGAGCTGCTGCGTCTTCAGTAGCAGTCAGACGAGCTTCGGTTTCTTTGGATACGCTGCTGCAACCGGTGGCCAATACTGCAGCCAGAGCCAGAGCAGAGAATTTCAGAACGTTGTTCATCGTGTTCCCCTTAAAGGACTTTCTAAAAATAGCCATCTCTCGAAAGTGAGAAAATGACCGGCGTACATACTACCCATTGTTTGTAGTAAGTAAACTGAGGAAGCGCAAGAAGTGGACAAATTTCTCAGGTTTGAAACTATTGCGTCCCACTTCTCCACGTTTTTGAAAAATGTTCGCCAGCACCGCATCAACTTCCAGTCGCTGTTCACGCTCGGGTCAAGGCTCAAGCGCACCCTTTACCGACGATTAAAAAGGATAGTTGATTTATTGTCGAGTCTATTGTGCCTGGCAATTGTTGATTATCCCTGGCCCTTCACAAGTCTGCTTCTATGCGCACAATTAGAGGTGACTTTTTCATCGCGGGCTCGTCTCAAACTCAGCAGCCGGCTATGAGCCTCAGAAGTGTCAGCATCATCCGGTGTAATTGTGACTATTGCAGTGTGGTTCCGGACTTTTTGTCGGGCCATTTGCAAGCTGCTTGAGCAAACACAGCAATGACGCCTACTATTTGGGAGTGCTTGTGTTGGTAAGTAACCAGTCCGATTTCGGTATCCATAACCAGCACAGGTGGCGTAGAGGTTCCTTCGCCGGAAAAACATCGGTAAGGTAGAGGTCTAATTTCAAGACCCGCGAGGAGTAGTGATGAGCGAGGCGTTGTCCATCCACCATGACCAGGCCGGTCATCAATTCGAGACCAACGTGGACGGTCATCGTGCTTACCTGACCTATATGGATCTGGGTAAGCAGACTCTGGATATCTATCGAACCTTCGTGCCAAACGCGCTTAGAGGTCGGGGTATTGCTGCCGCTTTAACCGAGCAAGCGCTCGCGTACGCTGACAGCGTGGGTTATACGGTGATTCCTTCATGTTCCTATGTCGAGCGCTACATGGAACGCCATCAGCGCCACATGGCCAAAATCTGATCGGCTATTGAAGCAGTTTGTTATGCCACAACGAAAAACGCCGAGCATATGCTCGGCGTTTTTGTGTGCGCTGCAAGACCACTTGGAAAGTTATCCGCGTTGGCGCTGTGGCAGCACGTCCTTGAGTTTTACGTGCATGCTGCGCAGAGTTTTCTCAGTGCTTTCCCAATCAATACAGGCGTCCGTAATTGACACGCCGTATTGCAGCTCTGCCAAATCTTTGGGTATAGACTGCGCGCCCCAGTTGATATGGCTCTCAACCATCAAGCCGATGATCGACTGATTACCTTCGAGAATCTGGTTGGCGACGTTTTCCATAACCAGCGGCTGCAGCGCCGGGTCCTTGTTAGAGTTGGCGTGGCTGCAATCGACCATGATGTTTGGACGAATGCCCGCCTTGTGTAGCGCTTGTTCGCACAGCGCAACGCTGACCGAATCGTAATTCGGTTTTCCGTTGCCACCGCGCAACACCACGTGACCGTAAGCGTTGCCTTTGGTGGTGACGATAGACACACCACCTTCCTGATTGATACCGAGGAACCGATGTGGGCTGGAGACCGATTGCAGTGCGTTGATCGCTACTGTCAAACCCCCATCAGTGCCGTTTTTAAAACCAACAGCAGAAGACAGCCCTGAAGCCATTTCGCGGTGAGTTTGCGATTCAGTAGTGCGCGCACCAATGGCCGACCAGCTAATCAAATCCTGTAGATACTGTGGGGAGATGGGGTCAAGCGCTTCGGTGGCGGTTGGCAGGCCCATTTCCGCCAGATCAAGTAATAGCTGACGACCAATGTGCAAGCCATCTTCGATTTTGAACGAGTCATCGAGATACGGGTCGTTAATCAAACCTTTCCAGCCGACGGTCGTGCGCGGCTTTTCAAAGTACACGCGCATCACCAGGTACAAAGTGTCGCCGACTTCGGCAGCCAATGCTTTAAGGCGGTTGGCATAATCGTGAGCGGCTTTGATGTCATGAATAGAGCAAGGGCCGATCACCACGAACAGGCGGTGATCCTTACCGTCGAGGATGTTGCGGATCACCTCGCGGCCTTTGGTCACCGTATGCAAGGCAGCGGCAGAGAACGGAATTTCGCGCTTGAGCTGATCCGGCGTGATCAGAGTCTCGTTGGAAGAAACGTTGAGGTCGTCAATCGGTAAATCAGCCATCGTGTTACTCATCAGGTCACGGGTGCCGGCCCCCAACGATTCCCCGTGCGGCGGAGCCGAGCATGATTGAGTGCGACGGGGGAGGAACCTTAGCGCGTTACTCGGTTGTTCGACAATGGGTAAACGCGGGTTTTATGCCGTTTTCAGTGATGCGAGCTACCTCGACCTCATCGGCAATTCGACCTCACCAGAGAAGATTCGATGCCAAATCTGTGAGATCTGGCGGGCCTACAAATACCCCTCCGTCGTTTATTTGCATCACCGCCGTCAACCATTTTACAAATGAGGCAGCGAAAACGGATAGTGTGTATTCCAACTTCAGAACTTTCTGTGTGAGCCCATTGGAACTGACAGATTTCGATATAGACCATCGTTTACTTGCGCTGCCGGGCGTTTCACTAGTGATTTTTACCGCGGCAGGTTGCGCTAGTTGCCGTTGGGCGCGACGTGAGTTGCCTGTCTTCAACTTGCCCATAGATCGTTTATGTTGGATTGATGCTGCGGACAACGGCGGCGCGGTACAGCGTTATCAGGTGTTTGGTTTGCCCGCAATGTTCGTGGTCCGAGACGGCAAATTCTATGGAGAGTTGCAATCACGGCTTACCGTGACCGAGCTGAGCGCAGGAGTGCAGCAGGCACTTAACTTGAATTCTGACGAACTGCCTTGATAGGAGTGCGCATGACGACTGAAACGGAAAAGCTTAGGATTGGCATCATTGGTACCGGAGCCATTGGTGGGTTTTACGGTGTGATGCTGGCACGCGCCGGGTTTGATGTGCACTTTCTGCTGCGTGGCGAGTTCAATGTGGTGCTGGAAAAAGGTCTGACAATCAATAGCGCCGAGCATGGCGTTTTAACGCTCAATCCCGTTCAGGCATATTCCTCGGCTGCGGATATGCCGCCTTGCGACTGGCTGCTGGTGAGCACCAAAACCACCGATAATGCCAGTCTTGCTCCCCTGATCATCCAGGCTGCAGCGCCTGGCGCTAAAGTGTTACTGCTGCAAAACGGTCTGGAGGTTGAGGACAGCTTGCGTCCATTGCTACCGGATTCACTGCATTTGCTAGGCGGGTTGTGCTTTATCTGTGTGCATCGCACTGCGCCTGGCGTTGTGATGCATCAGGCGTTTGGTGCGGTCACGCTTGGCTATCACAGCGGTTCAGTGTCCGATCCGGCCGCCGGGCAAATGATTGCCGAGCAGGGCGCTGAATTGTTTCGCAAGGCCGGTCTTGAGTCGCGCACGATGGCCAACGTGCATTTGGCGCGTTGGCAAAAACTGGTTTGGAATATTCCTTATAACGGTTTGTCGGTATTACTAAAGGCCAGTACTGCTGGGCTGATGGGTGATCCAAATAGCCGCGATCTGGTTCAGGCGCTTATGAATGAAGTCGTGCAAGGTGCGTTGGCGTGCGGGCAGATGTTACCTGACGGTTACGCCGAGCAACTGTTTGCCGCGACAGAGAAGATGCCCGATTACTGGCCTAGCATGTATCTCGATTATCAGGAGAAGCGACCATTGGAGCTGACTTCGATTTACGAAAGGCCTCTTTTGGCGGCGCTGACTGCGGGACATGACATGCCTAAAGTTCGGGCGCTCCATCAGGCGTTAGCATTTATTGATACGCATAACGGCTGAATCACCCAGGGGGCGACATGACCATCGGGCTAAGCAACAAATTGGTATTGGCCATTTCTTCGCGTGCACTTTTTGACTTGGGCGAAAGTCATGCGGTTTATGTGGCCGATGGGGTGGAAGCGTATCGGCAATATCAAATCGAGCACGAAGAGGAGATTCTCGAACAAGGTGACGCTTACTTGTTGGTGGAAAAACTTTTAAGCCTTAATGGGCAGTTAGATAAAGCCCGCGTCGAAGTGATCCTGGTATCGCGCAACAGTGCTGATACCGGCTTGCGGGTGTTCAATTCGATTCAATATTACGGCCTGGATATTACCCGGGCAGCTTTCGTTGGCGGACGCAGCCCTTATCCATACCTAGCTGCATTTGGCTGTCACCTGTTTCTCTCGACCCACGCCGATGATGTGCGCAGCGCGCTGGATGCCGGTTTTGCCGCCGCCACCATTTTGTCGGGAGGAGCACGGCGTGCCGCAAGCTCTGAGTTGCGTATCGCTTTCGACGGCGATGCGGTGTTGTTCTCCGATGAGTCAGAGCGAATTTATCAATCCGCAGGGCTGGAAGCGTTTCAGGCGAGCGAACGGGAATCAGCACGTGAGCCGTTAGGAGGCGGTCCATTCAAGCCTTTTTTGGCGGCACTGAATCTGTTGCAGCGCGAGTTCCCTGAGAATGCTTGCCCCATTCGCACGGCGCTGGTGACAGCGCGATCTGCGCCGGCCCATGAGCGAGTGATTCGCACCTTGCGCGAGTGGGATATTCGGCTGGATGAGTCGCTATTTCTCGGCGGCCTGGAAAAGTCAGCGTTTCTAGAAGCGTTCGCGGCAGACGTTTTTTTTGATGATCAACCAGGGCATTGTGAAAAGTCCCGGGAGGTTGTAGCGACGGGCCACGTGCCACACGGGATCAGCAATGAGCTAAAAATCTGACCATTGACGCCTCATGAGGTAACAGCCGTCGCAGTCGCTAACGCACTGCTAAGCTGAGTCAATCTCCGCCATATTGGCACTCGAGGAGGTCATATGATTCGCTCCATGCTCTATGCCACTGACCTCGGTATTTATGCTCCGTACGTCTTACAACATGCGTTGGCGCTGGCTAGAACATTTAACGCTGAGTTGTATGTCATCCATGTTGTCGAGCCTATGGGATTGTTCGCGGAGTCAGTCTTGCAGAGCTATCTTGATGAGGCAGCCTTGAAGGAGTTGCGCAGTCAGGGGCTGAATACCGTCATGCAGGGTATCGAACAGCGGGTGCTGGATGGTTTTCGGGATGAGTTGGGTGAAGGGCATCAGGATCTGGCGCTAATTCGCGCAGTTCTGGTCATTCAGGGAGACCCATCAAACATGATATTGGAACAGGCTCAGAAGCTGGCAGTAGATTTATTGATTGTTGGCAGCCACAGTCACGGCGCTCAAGGCGACACCCCTTTGGGGCGTACAGCCGCGAAGGTTCTGCAGCTATCCGAAGTTCCGGTGTACATGGTCCCGATGCTCCAGCGTCGGGTACGTTAGCGAACTCGCGTGATCCGACTTTCAAAATTGATAGAAAAGTTCTAGCTTTATTCTTCTGACCTTTAATATAGTTATATACCGTCGCTGACGACCGTGGCGTCTACTGCTTTGAGGGACACATATGAAGCTTCAACAATTGCGCTACATCTGGGAAGTGGCGCACCACGACCTCAACGTTTCTGCCACTGCTCAGAGTCTGTACACCTCTCAGCCGGGCATCAGCAAACAGATCCGTCTACTCGAAGACGAACTGGGTGTTGAAGTATTTGCTCGCAGTGGTAAACACCTGACGCGCGTGACCCCGGCCGGTGAACGAATCATCACAACTGCAGGCGAGATCTTGCGCAAGGTCGAGAGCATCAAGCAGATCGCTCAAGAATTTTCCAATGAGAAAAAAGGCACGCTGTCGATTGCCACCACCCACACCCAAGCTCGTTATGCGTTACCTCCGGTGATCAGCAATTTCATCAAGCAATACCCAGACGTGGCGTTACACATGCATCAAGGGTCGCCGATGCAGATTGCCGAAATGGCCGCTGACGGCACGGTAGATTTTGCTATTGCTACTGAAGCGCTGGAACTCTTCGGCGACTTGGTAATGATGCCTTGCTACCGCTGGAACCGCTGTGTCGTTGTGCCTCATGGCCACCCGCTGACCAAGGTCTCGAAACTCACTCTTGAAGTCCTCGCCGAATATCCTATTGTCACTTATGTGTTCGGTTTTACCGGACGTTCGAAGTTGGACGAGGCGTTCAGTCACCGGGGGCTGACTCCGAAAGTGGTGTTTACGGCGGCCGATGCCGACGTGATTAAAACTTACGTGCGCTTGGGCCTTGGCGTTGGAATCGTGGCGAAAATGGCGGTAGATGCCAAGCTCGATAGCGATCTTGTGATGCTGGATGCCAGCGATCTTTTCGAAGCCAGCGTAACCAAGATTGGCTTCCGTCGCGGTACGTTTTTGCGCGGTTTCATGTGCGACTTTATCGAAAAATTCGCACCTCACTTGACGCGGGAAGTGATGGCAAAAGCGATTCAATGTCATAACAAGCAGGAGTTGGAAGAACTGTTCGCCGGGGTGGAATTGCCCGTGCATTGACAGCTCCGGCCGGATATGAATTTTGTAGGGCTTACGTGTTAGCGAGGCGATGTGCATAGCGCCACTGCATTGAGCTTCTCGCCAACAAGTTGGCCCTACAAAAATTGCAGCAACTTCTTACACCTTGGCAATCAAATTTCCAGAATGCAGCCCGCATTCTTTTTGCGTGGCTTCTTCCCACCACCAGCGGCCTTCACGCTCATGTTGATTTGGTAGTACCGGGCGGGTGCAGGGTTCGCAGCCGATGCTGATGAAACCGCGCTCATGCAAGCTGTTATATGGAAGCTCCAGCATACGGATGTAGTTCCAAACTTCCTCGCTGGTCATCTGCGCCAGCGGGTTGAATTTATACAAAAGGCGCTCCGGCGTCGAAAACGCGCTGTCTATTTCCACCACCGCCACGTCACTGCGCGTGCTCGGACTCTGGTCCCGGCGTTGGCCTGTAGCCCAGGCGTTGACCCCGGAAAGTTTACGACGCAACGGCTCGATCTTGCGGATACCGCAGCATTCGCCGTGCCCATCTTTATAGAAGCTGAACAACCCCTTCTCTTTGACAAACGGCTCGAGCGCCTTCTGATCCGGCGCCATCAGCTCGATGTCTATTTTGTAGTGCTCGCGGGTATGTTCAATAAAACGATAAGTTTCCGGGTGCAGACGACCAGTATCGAGACTGAAGACCTTGACGTTTTTATTCAGCTTCCAGGCCATATCCACCAGCACCACATCTTCGGCACCGCTGAATGAGATCCAGACGTCGTCGCCAAAATGCTCAAAGGCCAGTTTTAAAATATCCTGCGCAGACTTTTTGGCGTAAGTCTCAGCGAGGGCGGCGACATCGAAGGGTTGGCTCATCAGGCGGCTTCCTGTAGTGGTGGCGCTTGGCGCGCTCGTATGGGCGCGATAGTAACAAAAACCCTCCATTAGTTCCCGGTTTGACGGGCTGGCGTCGCCGTGATCAAGCCGTTAGAGTGCCGCTTGTTTTGAAGTCGCCGGATGAAGTGGCCTAATTGAAGTGCTAGGAGTGATCTGTGGAAATTGCCTGTCTCGACCTTGAAGGTGTGTTGGTCCCTGAAATCTGGATCGCATTTGCCGAAAAAACCGGGATCGAGTCGCTGAGGGCGACTACTCGGGATATTCCCGACTACGACGTGCTGATGAGGCAGCGTCTGCGCATTCTCGATGAACACGATTTGAAACTCTCCGATATTCAGGCCGTGATTGCGACCTTAAAACCATTGGACGGGGCCGTCGAATTCGTCAATTGGCTGCGTGAGCGCTTTCAAGTGGTGATTCTATCCGACACGTTCTATGAGTTTTCACAGCCGTTGATGCGTCAGCTGGGCTTTCCCACGCTGCTGTGTCATCGCCTGATTACGGACGAGACAGATCGGGTTGTGAGCTACCAGTTGCGTCAGAAGGATCCAAAGCGTCAGTCAGTATTGGCTTTCAAGAGCTTGTACTATCGGGTGGTAGCGGCGGGTGATTCCTACAACGACACCACGATGCTCGGCGAAGCGGATGCAGGGATTTTGTTCCATGCGCCCGAGAACGTGATTGGAGAATTCCCGCAATTCCCGGCGGTGCATACGTTTGAAGACTTGAAAAAAGAATTTATCAAGGCATCGAACCGCGAGTTGAGTCTGTAAGACGTCTTCCCGAATGAGTCGGTCCCACAGGATGATCTGAACCCGGTAGGACCGAATATTCGCGAAAGTGCCAGTGAACCAACCAGCGTTCAAAGCTCCTGCAACGTCGTCAACAATATCCGCACTTTAGTTATCGATTCCTCATATTCCGCCTCGCAGTCTGAATCGGCCACGATTCCGCCGCCGCCCCAGCACGACACGGCCCCGTCTTTAGCCAGCAAGCTGCGAATAGCGATGGAACTGTCCATCTGGCCGCGTACATCCAGGTATAGCAACGACCCGCAATACACCCCACGGGGCGTAGGTTCCAATTCGTCAATGATTTGCATGGCCCGAATCTTAGGGGCTCCGGTAATGGAGCCACCGGGAAAACTGCCTGAAATAAGATCCAGCGCGTCGTTGCCCTCTGCCAGCTCCCCGGTAACGCTGCTGACCAAGTGATGCACATTTGGATAAGTTTCCAAGCTGAACAATTCCGGCACTTTCACCGATCCAATACGACACGTTCGCCCCAAATCATTGCGCAGCAGGTCGACGATCATCACGTTTTCCGCCCGATCTTTGGTACTGACTAATAACTCGGCGGCGTAGGCCGCATCTTCAGCAGGATCAGAGCCGCGGGGGCGGGTGCCTTTGATCGGGCGCGTTTCGACGTATTTGCCAGTGACACGGGCGAATCGTTCCGGCGAAAGGCTGAGCACAGCATTGTTCTCGGGTAGAGCCTGGAAACCGGAAAAAGGTGTTGGGCAAGCGCTACGCAAGGCGCAATAGGCCGCCCATGGATCTCCTGCATAGGTCGCTTGAAAACGCTGGGCGAAATTAACCTGATAGCAATCCCCGGCCTGAATGTAGGTCTGGATACGCAAAAACGCGCTGCGGTAATCATCGGCGCTTAGGTTGGCCTCAAACGGGGATGTGAGCGTGAAGGCCCTTGGTTCTGGGACGAATGGCTCGGCAAAAAGCGCCAATAAACGCTGACGTTCTCCGACAGCCACCGTCGGATGGAAAACCAGTTGGCTAGTGCACAGCACGTGATCGCTCATCAGGGCCCAGGTATAAACACCCAACCGTGCATCAGGTAGTTGTAGGTCATTGTGGGCGTGCGCGGGTAAGGGTTCCAACCGTCGGCCGAAGTCATAGGCGAGATACCCCATAAGCCCGCCCGCGAACGGCAGCTGCGATTCTTCGGGTAATTCGGCGTGACCCAAGGCGGCGAGACTATCGCGCAGGCGCTGGAGAAAGTCGCCCCCGGTTTCGTTGGGTTGCGGGAGCAATTCCGCGCAGGGCCAAGCGCTGAGTAAATCGAAGCGTCCCCGGTTGGCGGTCGGTCGACCGCTGTCGAGCAGCATTGCACCCGGTGCATGGCGCACACGTGAGAAATACTCAGCGGGGTCGGGGCAATAGGGCAGTGGATGTACGGCGCAAATGGGCATGCGTAGAGAATCAGTCAGCGGCTTGGGGCCGGGATTGTAATCTTCCCCAGAGCCGGCTCCTAGAGGGCAGCTGCCGGTACATGACCGAAAAGCTCTTGTACAAAGCGCACGCGCTCTTGCGGTGACTCATGCTCTTTGTTCAATGCGAGTTGGGCCAGACGCTCTTCGACGGCATGGGCGCGATGGGTCAAGCCACAGTCGTTGGCAATCTGAATGTTCAGACCGGGACGGGCGTTAATTTCCAGAATAAGCGGGCCCTTGTCCTGATCCAGTACCATGTCGACACCAATGTAGCCTAGCCCGCAAAGTTCATAGCAGCCTGCGGCAAGCTTCATGAAGCCATCCCAATTTGGAAGCTGCACGCCGTCCACGGCATTAGCAGTGTCGGGATGTTTGCGGATGATGTTGTTGAGCCAAGTGCCATGCAGCGTTAAACCCGTCGCCAAATCGACACCTACCCCAATGGCGCCTTGATGCAGGTTGGCTTTGCCGTTGGACTGACGTGTCGGCAACCTCAGCATGGCCATGATGGGATAACCCATCAGTACGATGATCCGGATATCGGGTACACCTTCAAAGCTTATGCTCTTGAAAATCTGGTCCGGCTTGACCCGGTATTCGATCAGTGCGCGATCTCGATTGCCACCCAGGGAGTACAGGCCTGTGAGAATGCTGGAAATCTGATATTCGATTTCTTCACGGCTGATGATCTTGCCTGAGACCGTGCGAAAGCGCTCTTCGAAGCGGTCGGCAATTACTAGAATCCCGTCTCCTCCTGCGCCTTTGGCAGGCTTGATTACAAAGTCGTCATGATCGCCGATGATGTCATCCAAGCGCGATATTTCCTTCTCGGTGGAAATCACCCCATACATTTCGGGCACATGAATACCCGCCAGGATTGCCCGCTCCTTGGTCACGATCTTGTCGTCAACAATGGGGTACAGGCTACGTTTGTTGTACTTGAGTACGTAATCCGCATTGCGACGGTTAATACCCATGATTCCACGGGTTTCAAGGGCCTGCCAGGTCTTCCAGAGGCCGATCATTTAACCTGGTCCTTCTCGTCCTTGAGTTCTTTACCAAGGAAAGCTTTGAAACGGATCAGCTCAGTCAGACGGTAGCCGCGATAACGCCCCATGGACAGCATGAAGCCCACCAAAATCAGCAGCATGGCGGGAAAGGTAAACACGAAATAAATCAGCTCCGGCACACTCATGATGATGTGCGCCAGGGAGGCGGCGAACAGTGTCCCGATGGCGACTTTCATTGCGTGGCCGCTGCCGCGCTCTTCCCAAGTAATCGATAACCGTTCGATGGTCATGGTCAGAATCACCATTGGGAAAAGTGCCACCGATAAGCCACGCTCCAGACCCAGTTTATGACTGAACAAACTGATCGCGGCAATCAGCACCACAACGAAGGTGAGTACCACAGACAACCGTGGCAGCATTTGCAGTTTCAGATGTTCAAGGTAAGAGCGCAGCGACAAGCCTAACGCAGTAATGATTGTGAACAGGACAATACCGAACCCCAGTTGTGTCTCGCGAAACGCCAGCGCGATCAGCACCGGCGTGAAGGTGCCTAGGGTTTCAAGGCCAACCAAGTTGCGCAGGATTAAAATAACCAGCACGCCAATCGGGATCATCACCATAATCATGAATGTCTGCTGGGTTTGCAGTGGCAATCCGTAAAGCGAATAGCTGAGAAAGTTGGCATCGGTATTGGCGTCTGTCATCTTCGCCAGGCGAATGGCGTTCATTTCACTGTTATTCAAGGTGAATTTGACCGTGACTTTTTTCCCGCCCTCGACGCTGATCAGGCTTTCGTCGCCAATCCACCAAAGCAGTCGGTCCGGCGGCATGCCCTGCTCGCCGGTGTCCGGGTTGAAATACAGCCAGGCCTTACCGTTAAAACTTCGTAACCACAGTTCCGGGGTTTGTGGCTGCCCGGCCACTAGAAGTAGCGTATGGATTTTTTCAATGGGGACATGGGCAATCGACAGTAGTAACTCGGTGATTCGTGCTTTGTTTAAGGTGGTGGTGTCACCCCCTAGCAATAGCTTCACGTTATCGTCGCTGAGGTTGTTGACCCGCTTTATGGCTTCAGTGATGAACGTCTCAGTGTCCGCAGAGTGCTGGCGAATGGGCGCAAGCAAGGCTTCAGCTGCGATTTTTTCTGGACCTTCGATGGCGATGCTGTCCCGAAATGTTGGGCCTTTGATCTTGAGTTTGTCGCTAATGTAACGTTTGGTTAGCACCAGGCGGTAATACAGGGTCTGGTTGCCAGTAGCCCGACGGGCCGACCAGGTCACTTTACGGTTGCCGTCTACGCGGTTAACGCTGAAGCCGTAATTGTTGGAGATGAAGCTCTCGTTGAGGCTGACGTAATCGTGGCTCAGCGGCGGCACGAACATTTGAATCTTGACCGGGTCTTTGGGGTTGGCGATGAACTCGACCTTGGCGTCGATGTTCCACAAGTTGTCGGTTTCGTTTTCAGTCACCGGAATGCCAAGCACAAAAATTTGATACGCGGTGATCGCTATCCCGAGCGCCACCAGCACGGCGATCAAAATTTTTAGATGAAGGGTGATAGAGCGCATCAGTATTACTCTGCAGTATGAGCGTCGGTAGCGCAGGCAGGTTTGCCGGCTGCGTATTTCAGACTAGGGTCAACCAGCGCATCAAAATGCTTCAGTGCTTCTGAGCCAATCAAAAGCGGGTATTGGAATGCACTTCTGTCAGTCAAGTTCACTTCGATGGTTCGTGACGCAGTACCCATGCACACAGCGAGGCTGATAACCGGGCGCGCCGTATATTTCTTGTCATCGTCAGAATCGTAGTCACTGGCACGGCGCTTAATCTTGCTGACCCGCGCCAATGGTTTTTCAATCGGATGTGTATGGGCGTCATCAATCGCCAGATAGAAGCGCACCCAGCGCTCACCATTACGTCTAAACCGTGTGATATCCCGAGCGCTCAAGGAAGCGGTTTTGGCACCGGTATCGAGTTTTGCGGCCACTTCCAAATCAATATCGGAAAGGGCTGCGTACTCGTTGAGGCCGTACAGGGTCTTATCAGCGGCCAAGCTAACGCAGGGCAGTGCTAAACAGAAGAAAAGAAGAGGTTTGAGTCTCATAAGTCCTGGCAATAAATGACGAACACTTGCAGCAACATTTGCGCAACCTCGCTGGCCTGAGATGCGGTTAAGGCGGGCCGTGGAACCGGTTCCAGTCGGTTAATGCGGGCGGCATTCTAGCATGAAGGTTTTAGCTTTTTCGCTAAGTACCTAAGCAGCAGGTGTTGTAGGAAATTTCTTCGGCAGTAAACGCTATGTTAGACGATTGTCGACAGTATCTTATTATTTGTTGACGTATACAGGCTTATTGGCTAGTTTTAACGCCAGTCGCGACCAAGGTGTTGACAATATGTTGGATGCAGTCGAAACAGCAGGCGCGGTGCAGGACGATTCCGAAACGTTATCCGAGAACGTCTTCCGACGCATCCAGGCGGCTATCGTTAAAGGCGATATCGCGCCGGGCAGCAAAATTTCCGAGCCCGAACTGGCGCGCACCTATGGCATCAGTCGCGGCCCCTTGCGTGAGGCTATCCATCGCTTAGAAGGTCAGCGGCTGTTAGTGCGTACTCCCCACGTGGGTGCTCGGGTGGTTTCCCTGAGCCATGCCGAGCTTATCGAGCTGTACGAGATTCGTGAATCGCTGGAAGGCATGGCGTGCCGCCTTGCCGCTGAACGCATGACCACTGAAGAAATCGATGAGCTGCGCCGGGTGCTCGACACCCATGAGCGTGACGCGGCATTCCAGGCGGGTGTCGGCTACTACCAGCAGGAAGGGGACTTCGACTTTCACTACCGGATCATTCAGGGCAGCGGCAACCAGACCCTGGCCCAGATGCTCTGCGGTGACATGTACCAACTGGTTCGGATGTACCGCATCCAGTTTTCCGCAACGCCCAATCGCCCGCGTCAGGCGTTTGCCGAACACCACCGAATTCTAGATGCCATCGCCGAGCGTGATGGCGAATTGGCCGAACTGCTGATGCGCCGCCATATCGGCGCATCGAAACGTAATATTGAGCGCCATTATCAGGCCGCTCCCCCATCGACCGCCCGAGGTGAAAAATGAGCAATAAAACTACTCCCGGCCAGCGTTTCCGTGATGCCGTTGCCAGTGAACATCCACTGCAAATCGTTGGCGCCATCAATGCTAACCATGCCTTGTTGGCGAAACGCGCTGGTTTCAAAGCTATTTATCTGTCGGGTGGCGGTGTGGCAGCAGGTTCGCTGGGCTTGCCAGACTTGGGCATTACCGGTCTGGACGATGTGCTGACTGACGTGCGTCGCATCACCGATGTTTGCGATCTGCCGCTGTTGGTCGATGTCGATACCGGTTTTGGTTCGTCGGCGTTCAACGTGGCGCGCACGGTTCGGTCAATGATCAAATTCGGCGCTGCGGCTATCCATATCGAAGACCAGGTCGGCGCCAAGCGCTGCGGCCATCGTCCGGGTAAAGAAATCGTTTCACTGCAAGAAATGGTCGACCGCATCAAAGCGGCGGTTGATGCCCGTACCGATGACAGCTTTGTGATCATGGCGCGGACCGATGCACTGGCTGTTGAAGGCTTGGAATCGGCATTGGATCGGGCTGCGGCCTGTATCGAAGCCGGTGCCGACATGGTGTTCCCGGAAGCGATCACCGAGCTGGACATGTACAAACTGTTCGCCGCTCGGGTAAAGGCGCCGATTCTAGCCAACATCACTGAATTTGGCGCGACGCCGCTGTTCACTGTCGACGAATTACGCTCTGCCGATGTTTCGCTGGTTCTGTACCCGCTATCTGCATTCCGCGCCATGAACAAAGCGGCTGAAAACGTTTACGGCGCGATCCGCCGTGATGGCAGCCAAAAGAACGTGGTGGACACCATGCAAACCCGCATGGAGTTGTATGACGCCATCGATTACCACACCTTCGAGCAAAAGCTCGATGCGTTGTTTGCCAACAAAAAGTGATCCTGATGTCGATCCAGGCCTAACCTTGTCTGGACGGCAATTGCCATGCAGTTCGATGGTGCTCCCCAATAATTTCAAGAGTGGAGAAAGCAATGGCTGAAGCAAAAGTATTGAGCGGCGCTGGCCTGCGTGGTCAGGTTGCCGGCCAAACGGCCTTGTCGACGGTGGGCCAGGAAGGCGCTGGGCTGACGTATCGCGGCTATGACGTTCGCGAACTGGCCGCTGAGGCGCGGTTCGAAGAAGTGGCTTATCTGCTGCTCTACGGCGAATTGCCGACCCACACCCAATTGGCTGCTTATATGAATAAGCTGCAAGGTCTGCGTGATTTGCCGCATGCTTTGAAGGAAGTGCTGGAACGCATTCCTGCCGATACCCACCCTATGGACGTGATGCGTACCGGCGCGTCAATGCTCGGCACGCTGGAGCCTGAAGCGAGCTTCGACCAGCAGCTTGACAGCACCGACCGTCTGCTCGCGGCGTTCCCGGCGATCATGTGTTACTGGTACCGTTTCAGCCACGACGGCGTGCGCCTCAATTGCGTGACCGAGGAAGCCTCCATCGGCGGCCACTTTCTGCACCTGCTGCTGGATAAAAAGCCTAGCGAACTGCACTGCAAAGTCATGGATGTGTCACTGATTCTGTACGCCGAACATGAGTTCAATGCCTCAACTTTTACCGCTCGGGTCTGTGCATCGACCCTGTCGGACCTGTATTCCTGCGTGACAGCGGCCATTGGCACCTTGCGCGGTCCGTTGCATGGCGGCGCTAACGAAGCGGCCATGGAAATGATCGAGCGGTTTAGCTCGGCTGAAGATGCGGTCAAAGGCACGCTGACCATGCTGGAACGCAAGGACAAGATCATGGGCTTTGGCCACGCGATCTATAAGGAGTCCGATCCGCGCAATGAGGTGATCAAGGGTTGGTCGAAGAAGCTTGCTGACGAATCCGGCGATACCGTGCTGTATCCGGTCTCCGAAGCCATCGACAAAACCATGTGGGAACAGAAAAAGCTGTTTCCGAATGCCGACTTCTACCATGCCTCGGCTTACCACTTCATGGGCATTCCGACCAAGCTTTTCACGCCAATTTTTGTCTGCTCGCGCCTGACTGGCTGGGCAGCGCACGTTTTTGAACAGCGCGCTAATAACCGCATCATCCGTCCGAGCGCCGAGTACATCGGCGTCGAGCAGCGCAAGTTCGTGCCAATCGAACAACGCTGATCAGGAGTAGGGGGAGTGGACACCGGTTTCACCACTCCCTGATTTTTTGTCCCCCGACCCTTTGAACAGCCCGTGATCGAGTCCCCATTGCCATGAACAGTGAATACCGCAAATCCCTGCCCGGCACCCGCCTGGATTTTTTCGACACGCGTGCTGCGGTTGAGGCCATCAAGCCGGGGTCCTACGACACGCTTCCGTACACCTCTCGCGTGTTTGCCGAGAACCTGGTGCGCCGCTGTGACCCGGCTACGCTGAAGGCATCGCTGGGTCAGTTGATTGATCGCAAGCGTGATCTCGACTTTCCGTGGTTCCCGGCGCGGGTGGTGTGCCACGACATTTTGGGCCAGACCGCGCTGGTCGACCTCGCCGGTTTGCGTGACGCGATTGCTGCCCAAGGTGGAGACCCGTCGTTGGTCAACCCAGTAGTGCCGACGCAGTTGGTGGTTGACCACTCACTGGCGGTCGAACACGGTGGTTTCGAAAAAGACGCTTTTGAAAAGAACCGCCAGATCGAAGATCGTCGCAACGAGGACCGGTTTCACTTCATCAACTGGACCAAAAAAGCGTTCAAGAACATCGACGTGATTCCACCGGGCAACGGCATCCTGCACCAGATCAACCTGGAGCGAATGTCACCGGTGATTCAGGTGCTCAACGGCGTGGCGTTCCCGGACACGCTGGTCGGAACCGATAGTCATACGCCCATGGTTGACGCATTGGGCGTGATCGCCATCGGTGTGGGCGGCCTTGAAGCTGAAAGCGTCATGCTCGGCCGAGCTTCGTGGATGCGCCTGCCGGACATCATTGGTGTGGAACTCAGCGGCAAGCCGCAGGAAGGCATTACTGCTACCGACATTGTTCTGGCGCTGACAGAATTCTTGCGCAGTCAAAAAGTCGTGTCCTCCTACCTGGAGTTCTATGGCATCGGCGCCGCACACCTGACCTTGGGCGACCGTGCAACGATTTCCAACATGACCCCGGAGTTTGGCGCCACGGCGGCCATGTTCTACATCGATAAACAAACCATCGATTACTTGAAACTCACCGGTCGCGATGACGAACAAGTGCGTTTGGTCGAACTATATGCCAAAGAATCCGGGCTTTGGGCTGACAGCTTAAAGAGCGCCGAATACGAGCGCGTGATCTCATTCGACCTTTCTAGCGTGGTGCGTAACATTGCCGGGCCGTCGAATCCACACAGCCGCGTTCCTACTTCCGAACTGGCTGCCCGCGGCATCAGCGGCATCGTCGAAAATGAACCCGGCCTGATGCCGGATGGCGCGGTGATCATTGCCGCGATCACCAGCTGCACCAACACCAACAACCCGCGCAACATGATTGCCGCCGGGCTGCTGGCGCGTAACGCGAACCGCTTGGGCCTGACCCGTAAGCCGTGGGTGAAAACCTCCCTGGCGCCAGGTTCCAAAACCGTAACGTTGTACCTGCAAGAAGGCGGGTTGCTCTCGGAACTGGAACAGCTGGGCTTCGGTGTCGTGGCCTATGCCTGCACCTCGTGCAACGGCATGTCCGGCGCGTTGGACCCGGTCATTCAACAGGAAGTGGTGGAGCGCAAGCTCTACGCCACCGCCGTGTTGTCCGGTAACCGCAACTTCGACGGGCGGATTCACCCTTACGCGCAGCAGGCATTCCTTGCCTCGCCGCCGTTGGTCGTGGCCTATGCCATTGCCGGCACCATCCGTTTTGACATTGAAAAAGATGTACTGGGCATCGACCCACAGGGCAATCCAGTCACCCTGAAAGACATCTGGCCGGCCGACGAAGAAATCGACGCGGTGTTCAAGACCAGCGTCAAGCCTGCGCAGTTCAATCAGGTGTACATCCCTATGTTCGCCATCCAGGAAGACGACGGCATCAAAGTCGGCCCTCTTTATAACTGGCGCCCGCAGAGCACTTACATCCGCCGTCCGCCGTATTGGGAAGGCGCACTGGCCGGCGAGCGCACCCTCACGGGCATGCGCCCACTGGCGGTGTTGCCGGACAACATCACCACTGACCACCTGTCGCCGTCCAACGCCATCATGCTCGACAGCGCGGCGGGTGAGTACCTGGCGAAAATGGGCTTGCCGGAAGTCGACTTCAACTCCTACGCCACCCACCGGGGCGACCATTTGACCGCGCAGCGTGCGACGTTTGCTAACCCTCGCCTGCGCAACGAAATGGCGATCGTCGACGGCAAGCTCAAGGAAGGCTCACTGACGCGCATTGAGCCTGAAGGCCAAGTGACGCGGATGTGGGAAGCCATCGAAACCTACATGGAGCGTAAGCAGCCGCTGATTATCATTGCCGGCGCTGACTACGGTCAGGGCTCGTCCCGGGACTGGGCGGCCAAAGGGGTACGTTTGGCCGGAGTAGAAGCCATCGCCGCAGAAGGTTTCGAGCGTATTCACCGGACCAATCTGGTGGGCATGGGCGTATTGCCGTTGGAGTTCAAACCGGGTGTCAATCGCACCACGTTGGGTATCGACGGCAGCGAGACCTTCGACGTGATCGGCGAACGTATTCCACGCACCACGTTGACCTTGGTGATCAATCGCAAGAATGGCGAGCGAGTCGAGGTGCCCGTCACCTGCCGCCTCGACACTGCCGAAGAAGTATCGATCTACGAAGCGGGCGGCGTGCTGCAACGTTTTGCACAAGACTTCTTAGAATCGGCCACGGCTTAAGCCAACAGGACACCACTTCATGGCTCATGCACCGCAAATCAAGATAGCCGCCACCTACATGCGTGGCGGCACCAGCAAAGGCGTGTTCTTTCGCCTGCAAGACCTACCCGAAGCGGCGCAGTTTCCCGGCGCGGCGCGGGATGCACTGCTGCTGCGGGTAATCGGCAGCCCCGATCCGTATGACAAGCAAATCGACGGCATGGGCGCGGCAACATCGAGCACCAGTAAGACAGTGATCCTGTCGAAAAGCCTCAAAGCGGATCACGATGTCGATTACTTGTTCGGTCAGGTCTCCATCGACAAGCCATTCGTGGACTGGAGCGGCAACTGCGGCAACCTGTCTGCCGCGGTCGGTCCGTTTGCCATCAGCAATGGTCTGGTCGACGCCATCCGTATCCC
The DNA here is from genome assembly GCF_035019745.1 of Pseudomonas sp. 10S5. Classification (NCBI taxonomy): domain Bacteria; kingdom Pseudomonadati; phylum Pseudomonadota; class Gammaproteobacteria; order Pseudomonadales; family Pseudomonadaceae; genus Pseudomonas; species Pseudomonas sp. 10S5. The sequence continues at coordinate 203,469 of NZ_JASJVL010000005.1, read as the reverse complement.
GCAGAACGGCGTGGCCATTGTGCGCATCTGGCAAGCCAACATCGGCAAGACGATTATTGCCCACGTGCCAATGACTGACGGCGCAGTGCAGGAAACCGGTGACTTCGAACTCGACGGCGTGACCTTTCCCGCCGCCGAGGTGCAGCTCGAATTCATGAACCCGGCAGCTGAGGAAGACGGAGCGGGGGGGGCGATGTTCCCCACCGGCAATCTGATCGACGAACTCGAAGTGCCCGGCGTTGGCACGCTGAAAGTAACGATGATCAATGCCGGCATTCCGACGATTTTCGTTAATGCTCAAGCCATCGGTTACACCGGCACTGAATTGCAGGGCGACATTAACAGCGACCCCAAGGCACTGGCGATGTTCGAAAGCATTCGTGCCCACGGCGCGCTTCGCATGGGGCTGATCCAGCACCTCGACGAAGCCGCCAAACGCCAGCACACGCCCAAGGTCGCGATTGTCGCGGCGCCTGCCGATTACACTGCGTCCAGCGGTAAACCCGTGGCGACCGGTGATGTTGACCTGTTGGTGCGGGCGATGTCCATGGGCAAACTGCACCACGCGATGATGGGCACGGCGGCCGTGGCTATCGGCACGGCGGCGGCGATTTCCGGTACTTTGGTCAACCTCGCTGCGGGTGGCATTAAGCGCAGCGCCGTGCGTTTTGGGCACCCTTCCGGCACTTTGCGCGTCGGCGCCGAAGCCACCCAGGAAAACGGCGAATGGAAAGTCACTAAAGCCATCATGAGCCGTAGTGCTCGGGTGTTGATGGAAGGCACGGTTCGAGTGCCACCGGGGCAAGCTTCAAGCTGCAAGCTATAAGATGACGCGCGGTGCTCTTGCTTGCCGCATGTAGCTTGTCACTTGAACTTTGCTATTTCCAACTAAGCGGAGAACTTGCAATGAGCGCCAACGTTGAACTGAACAACCGTCCTGACTACGACAAGGTCCTGCAGGACATTGCCGACTATGTACTGGATTACAAGATCGATTCCGACGAAGCGCTGAACACCGCGCGCAATTGTTTGATGGACACCTTGGGCTGTGGGTTGTTGGCGCTGCGTTTTCCGGAGTGCACCAAACATCTGGGACCGATCGTTGAAGGCACGGTTGTACCGTATGGCGCCCGTGTGCCGGGCACCAGTTTTCGTCTGGACCCGGTCAAGGCCGCCTGGGACATCGGTTGTATTGTGCGTTGGCTCGATTACAACGACACCTGGCTGGCAGCGGAGTGGGGCCATCCTTCCGATAATCTCGGCGGAATTCTTGCCATTGCTGATCATCTTTCGCAGAAGCGGGTAGCCAACGGCGAGGCGCCGCTGACGATGCGCGCGGTGTTGGAGGCGATGATCATGGCCCATGAGATTCAGGGCGTGATTGCGTTGGAAAACTCCTTTAATCGTGTTGGCCTTGATCACGTGTTGCTGGTGAAAGTGGCCTCAACGGCGGTGACCGCCAAACTGATGGGGGCCAATCGAGAACAACTGTTGGTCGCGCTGTCCCACGCGTTTGTCGACGGTCAGGCGCTACGGACGTATCGACATGCGCCGAACGCCGGCTCGCGTAAATCCTGGGCGGCGGGCGATGCTTCGAGTCGAGGGGTGCGTTTGGCTGACATTGCTATGCGCGGCGAGATGGGCATTCCGGGCGTATTGAGCGCGCCGCAATGGGGTTTTTACGACGTGCTGTTCAGTCACACCAACAAAGACCTGGCGCTTAAGGCCGAGGACAAGCGCCAATTTAGCCTGTCCCAGTCCTACGGCAGCTACGTGATGGAAAACGTGCTGTTCAAAATCAGCTTCCCGGCAGAGTTTCACGCGCAAACCGCGTGTGAAGCGGCAGTGTCCCTGCACCCGCAGGTGAAGAATCGTCTGCATGAGATCGATAAAATCGTTATCACTACCCATGAATCAGCGATTCGAATTATTTCAAAACAGGGCGCCTTGGCCAATGCGGCGGATCGTGACCATTGCATCCAGTACATGACCGCTGTGCCTTTAGTGTTTGGCAACTTGATTGCCGAGCAATATGAGGATGACTTTCATGCGGCTCACCCGATAATCGATGAGTTGCGCGAGAAGATGGTGATCGTCGAAGACCCGCTTTACACCCGTGAATACCTCGAAGCCGACAAACGTTCAATCGCCAACGCGATTCAGGTTTTTTTCACGGATGGCACCAGCACCGAGAAGGTGGTTGTGGAATACCCAATTGGCCACCGTCGCCGTCGGGCGGACGGCATTCCATTGCTGGAAGACAAATTCAAAGCCAACCTGGCGACACGGTTTACCGCTCAGCGCAGCGCTGAAATAGTGGCGCTATGCAAAGACCAGGCGACGTTAGAGGCGACACCGGTGAATAGGTTTGTGGATTTATTTGTTATTTAATCGGTTGCCAACTTGTTGGCTAGGCGTCAGGTCTGACATACCGCGTCGGGCCTTCTCGCCAACACGTTGGCTCCTACCGAGAAAATTATTTGAATCTGCGCTCCACGCCTTTTTCAACGAGGATTTTCGCGGAGATTTCTTCTACCGAAAAATGCGTGGAATTTATATGCGGGATATTTTCACGACGGAACAGGCTTTCTACTTCCCGTACTTCGAACTCGCATTGCGCGTAGCTGGAATAACGGCTGTTGGGTTTACGCTCGTGGCGAATGGCGGTGAGACGATCCGGGTCGATGGTCAGACCGAACAATTTGTTGCGATGTTCCTTGAGCGCAGCGGGTAATTGCAGGCGCTCCATGTCGTCTTCGGTCAGCGGATAGTTGGCGGCACGAATGCCGAATTGCATTGCCATATACAGGCAGGTAGGGGTTTTTCCGCAGCGTGAGACGCCGACCAGGATCAAGTCAGCCTTGTCGTAATAATGAGTACGAGCGCCGTCGTCGTTATCGAGGGCGAAATTCACGGCTTCGATGCGCTCCATATAGTTTGAGTTGTGACCAATGGAGTGGGATTTTCCCACTGAATAGGACGAGTGTGAACTAAGCTCCAGCTCTAACGGGGAAAGGAATGTCGAAAAAATATCGATCATGAAGCCGTTAGATGTCGCCAGTATTTCGCGAATTTCCTGATTGACGATGGTGTCGAAAATGATGGGTCGCAGCTCATCCTTATCGGCGGCGGCGTTGATTTGTTGTACCATTGCGCGCGCCTTTTCGACACTGTCGATATAAGGACGCGTGAACTTGCTGAACGTAATGTTTTCGAATTGAGCCAACAGGCTTTGGCCGAGGGTCTCAGCGGTGATACCTGTGCCGTCGGAGATAAAGAAGGCAGATCGTTTCATTTGCGCCGGGGCCTTAAGCTGATGATGAATGTTAGATATGATAGGCCCGCTGGCGGTCCTTGAGAGCCGGCATTTTCACTCATTTTGCAGGTCCAGGCCACACACGCTCGAGACCGCTCCTGTAGTTTCAGCGCCCTGAGCTTTTCCCAACACAGTTAGTGGAGAGATCACCTTGGTAGAGTACGTAGTTTCCCTCGATAAGCTCGGCGTCCATGATGTAGAGCACGTGGGGGGCAAGAACGCATCCCTCGGCGAGATGATCAGCAACCTCGCGGGCGCCGGCGTTTCGGTTCCCGGTGGCTTCGCCACTACGGCTCAAGCGTATCGTGATTTTCTTGAGTTAAGCGGTTTGAACGATCAGATCCATGCCGCGCTTGATGCGCTTGACGTCGATGACGTCAACGCATTGGCCAGGACCGGTGCGCAAATCCGCGCCTGGATCATGGAAGCCGAGTTTCCCGAGAAGCTCAACGCGGAAATTCGCACGGCTTTCGCTGAATTGTCTGCCGGTAATCCCAACTTGGCCGTAGCTGTGCGATCTTCAGCCACCGCCGAAGACTTGCCGGACGCCTCGTTTGCCGGCCAGCAAGAAACCTTCCTGAATATTCGCGGCGTTGAAAACGTCATCCGTGCGGCCAAGGAAGTATTTGCGTCGTTGTTCAACGACCGTGCCATTTCTTATCGTGTGCACCAAGGCTTCGATCACAAGTTGGTCGCCTTGTCGGCGGGCGTGCAGCGCATGGTCCGGTCTGAAACCGGTACGGCCGGCGTGATGTTCACCCTGGACACCGAATCCGGCTTCCGTGACGTGGTGTTCATCACCGGTGCTTACGGTCTGGGCGAAACCGTTGTCCAGGGAGCGGTTAACCCGGACGAGTTCTACGTTCACAAAAATACCCTCGCAGCCGGTCGCCCAGCCATCTTGCGCCGCAACTTGGGCAGCAAAGCGATCATGATGATTTATGGCGACGAAGCCAAAGCCGGTAAATCGGTGAAGGTTATCGATGTCGCCCCCGCAGATCGCGCACGCTTTTGCTTGAGCGATGCGGAAGTCAGCGAGCTGGCCAAACAAGCGATGATCATCGAAAAGCACTACAAGTGCCCGATGGACATTGAGTGGGCCAAAGACGGTGACGACGGCAAGCTGTACATCGTTCAGGCCCGTCCTGAAACGGTGAAAAGTCGGACCTCGGCCAACGTCATGGAGCGTTACCTTCTTAAGGAAACCGGCACGGTGCTGGTGGAAGGTCGCGCCATTGGCCAGCGCATCGGCGCGGGTAAAGTGCGGATCATCAAAGATGTGTCCGAGATGGACAAGGTTCAGCCGGGCGACGTGCTGGTGTCCGACATGACCGACCCCGATTGGGAACCGGTCATGAAGCGCGCCAGCGCCATTGTCACCAACCGTGGTGGCCGTACTTGCCACGCGGCGATCATCGCTCGCGAGCTGGGTATCCCGGCAGTCGTGGGCTGCGGCAACGCGACTGAATTGTTGAAAGACGGGCAGGGCGTCACTGTTTCTTGTGCAGAAGGCGATACCGGGTACATCTTCGAAGGTGAGCTGGGCTTTGACATCAAGAAAAACTCTGTCGATGCCATGCCTGATCTGCCGTTCAAAATCATGATGAACGTCGGCAATCCTGACCGTGCCTTCGATTTTGCCCAGTTGCCCAATGCCGGTGTCGGCTTGGCGCGACTGGAATTCATCATCAACCGCATGATCGGCGTGCATCCCAAGGCGTTGTTGAATTACGCCGGTTTGCCGCAGGACATCAAAGACAGCGTTGACAAGCGCATCGCTGGCTATGACGATCCGGTAGGTTTCTATGTGGAAAAACTGGTCGAAGGCATCAGCACCTTGGCCGCAGCGTTCACGCCGAAGAAAGTCATCGTGCGTTTGTCGGACTTCAAGTCCAACGAATACGCCAACCTGATCGGCGGCAAGTTGTACGAGCCGGAAGAAGAAAACCCAATGCTGGGTTTCCGTGGCGCATCGCGTTACATCAGCGAAAGTTTCCGCGATTGCTTCGAGCTCGAATGCCGCGCCCTCAAGCGTGTACGCAACGAGATGGGCCTGACCAACGTCGAAATCATGGTGCCGTTCGTGCGGACCTTAGGTGAAGCGAGTCAGGTCATTGACCTGCTGGCCGCTAATGGCCTGACACGCGGTGAAAATGGTCTACGCATCATCATGATGTGCGAATTACCATCCAACGCGATCCTGGCTGAAGAGTTCCTTGAGTTCTTCGACGGCTTCTCGATTGGTTCCAACGACCTGACCCAGCTGACGTTGGGTCTGGACCGCGACTCGGGGATCATCGCGCACCTGTTTGACGAGCGTAACCCCGCAGTGAAAAAGCTGCTGTCGAACGCGATTCAGGCGTGTAACAAGGCCGGCAAATACATCGGCATCTGCGGTCAGGGACCATCCGATCACCCGGATCTGGCTCGTTGGCTGATGGATCAGGGCATTGAAAGCGTATCGTTGAACCCGGATTCGGTATTGGAAACCTGGTTCTTCCTCGCCGAGGCGCAAGCGCCGGTCTGATGTGAAACGCTAAAGCGCTGACCCACTTCGGTGGGTCGGTCATTTTTCAGCAGGGCGGTTTCCTCGAAGCCGCCTTTTTTGTGCAAGAGCAATATGCAAAGCAGCAGCGACCTCTTTCCTGTGGCCTTGATCAGCGCCGAACGTCGTGGCGATCTTATCGAGGATGTTTACCGTTTAAAACCAGCCAATAGCCCGGACATCAGCGTCGAGCTGGCCGTGACCCGTCTCGGCCGAGCCGACAGCACGGACGTGCGAGGCGTGCCGGTCATTTTGTTACATGGCAGTTTTTCCAATAGACGTTTCTGGTATTCGCCCAAGGGCGTCGGCCTGGGGGCGTATTTGGCCCGAACGGGTTTCGACGTCTGGATACCCGAAATGCGCGGTCACGGTCTTTCGTCGCGCAATCAGCGCTACCGACACAATCGTGTGGCGGATTACGCACGCTACGACTTGCCAGCGATCGCGGCTTTTGTGTGCGAGCAAACCGGGCAGGTCCCGCACTGGATCGGCCATTCCCTGGGTGGCACCACGCTCGCCGCTGCGCTGGGTGGTCATTACCTAGGTTCAGAGGACGTGGCCTCGGTGGCATTGTTCGGCAGTCAAATCAGTCGCGTTCATTGGCCGCTGAAAGTGCCGCTGGTGGAATGGGGCGCTCGCTTGATACTTAGCCGTTTTGCGCACATTTCCGGTTCGCGCTTAAAGCGCGGTCCGGAAGATGAGCCTATTGGCCTAGCAGTGGAAAGCATGCGTTGGTTCGGGTTGTTCAAGCATTTCGGCGACAAAGACCGCAACTGGTGGTCGGGCTTGAGCGACGTGCAGGTGCCAGTGCTGGTTGTTGCTGCTGTTGCAGACCAGCAAGATCCAGCCTGGGCCTGTCGCGCACTGTATGAACAATTCGGATCTGCGCAACGGCAGTTCCTCTGCCTCGGTCGCGCCCAGGGTTTTAGCGATGACTTCGGTCATGTTGACATGCTGGTGAGCAAAGGCGCACAAACCCAGGTTTGGCCGTTGGTGGTTAGCTGGTTGCAGGACCAGATTGTCCCGCTAGCCGCTCAGGCACAGCCGCAATCTGCCGCAAGCGAGGTCGGCGTCGGCATTTGAATCGTTTCGCCAGTGCGGAGATGCGGCTAAGCTATGGCGCATTAGGTATTCATTCATTTTCGAATCGCGGCCCTTTTTATGTTTGTGCCACTTGAGCGCCTGATTAATCTAAACGACGGTTACCGGCAAACGTTTAAGGTCGGCGGACGCGACCTGTTGTTATTGGTGGTCGACAACCAGCCGCTACTGCTCGAAGACAGCTGCCCGCATCAAGGCGCGGCGTTGAGAACGGGAACGCTCGTGGGTAGGGTATTGCGGTGCCAGCGCCATGGCATAGAGTTCCTGTTGCCCAGCGGGAAAGCCTTGGGAGCTTTATGCCCGGGCTTGAAAATGTTTGCCCTTAGCTACGACGGCGATCGGATCGGCGTCGATGTTTAATTCGTCATTCCATATCCTATGAAATGGTCGTTCTTTCACTGAAAGGAGTTCACCCATGCATTACATCACCCCTGATCTGTGCGACGCCTATCCGGAACTGGTGCAGGTCGTTGAGCCGATGTTCAGCAATTTTGGCGGTCGTGATTCGTTTGGTGGCCAGATCGTTACCATAAAATGCTTCGAGGACAACTCGTTGGTCAAGGACCAGGTCGAACTCGACGGAAAGGGTAAAGTGTTGGTGGTCGACGGCGGCGGGTCGCTACGTCGGGCGTTGCTGGGTGACATGCTTGCCGAAAAAGCCGCAAAAAACGGCTGGGAAGGTTTGGTCATTTATGGCTGCATCCGCGACGTTGACGTGATTGCGCAAACCGATCTGGGTGTTCAGGCGTTGGCCAGCCACCCGATGAAAACCGACAAACGCGGTATCGGTGATCTGAACGTAGCGGTGACCTTCGCTGGCGTGACCTTCCGACCAGGCGAATACGTGTACGCTGACAACAATGGCGTGATCGTTTCGCCATCTATGCTGAAAATGCCGGAATAACGGGACAACGAATGTTCGACGAAACAAACGCGCAGTGGGGACTGGTACATGCCCTGGTGCTAGATGGTCAGGGTGGAGCGCGTTTCATTGCTCGAACCGAGTTGGAAGGTCTTCAGTTGCAGCCGCACGAAAGTGTGTGGCTGCATTGGGATCGCGGGCACCCGCAGACCCAAAACTGGTTGCGTACTGCCAGCGGTTTGAGTGAGTTCAGTTGTGACTTGTTATTGGAAGAAAATACCCGTCCGCGTCTGGTGCCATTACCTGACGCCGAACTTCTGCTGTTTTTGCGCGGGGTCAATCTGAATCCTGACGCCGAGCCCGAAGACATGGTGTCGGTCCGTATTTTTGCCGCGCCACAGCAGGTTATCTCGCTACGGCTGCGTCAATTGCGCGCCACCGATGAACTAATCGAATGCCTCACTGCTGGTGTTGGCCCTAAAACCGCCTCCGAATTAATTCTCTATCTGGCTCAATACCTCACCGATAAGGTTCAGGCACTCATCGGCGAGTTGTCAGAGCTGGTCGATGTGGAGGAAGAAAAGATAGACGCTGACGAGCGGTATTCAGCTGACCATGGCGATATGTTGCATATCCGTCGTCGCGCTGCGGGGTTGCGCCGGTTTCTAGCGCCGCAACGCGAGGTGTACGCGCAACTGACCCGCAATAAAGTGCCGTGGTTTGTCGTAGATGATGCTAATTACTGGAACGAACTTAACAACAGTTTGACTCGCTACCTTGAAGAGCTTGAACTGACCCGCGAGCGTGTGGGATTGGTCTTGGAAACCGAGGACAGGCGCCTCAGCGAGCGCATGAATCGGGTCATGTACCGGTTCGGTATTATTACCGGAATCTTTCTGCCGATGAGCTTTCTGACAGGGTTGTTGGGCGTGAACGTTGGGGGTGTTCCCGGCTCAACTAATCCTTACGGGTTTCTGATCGCCTGTTCAATTATGGGCGCCGTGGGAATTGGTCAGTACTGGCTATTTCGGCGATTACGCTGGGTGTAAATGTTCGATTTTTTCGCTACCGAATGACCCATTTGTGACTCAAACAAATTCCATTGCGTCATTCAGTGACATTGCGTGAGGTTACCTATGCACGACCCTTTCGAAAAATCACTGCGCGACATGCTCAACGCCTCATCCTCTAACAGGGATGACGATGCTTGCCTGGGCCGCGTTTTGAAAACTGCGAACCGTCAGGTAGGTGCTGGTGATTTATTCAAACTGTTAGGTCGCTGGTCCCAAGCTCTAATGATTGGCGTGAACAATGGTTCACCGCATGTAAGTCCGGTTTCCCGCCGTACCCTTTCTTCTGCTCGCCCTGCTGATAAGGCTGATTGAACATGGAACTCAACCTCTGGACGCAGAGCCTAGTCACCGCTATGACGGTGTTGTGGACTAAAGTCGCTAATTTCATTCCAAACCTTTTCGGCGCCCTAATTGTGGTGCTGCTCGGGTTTGTTGTCGCCAAGCTGCTGGACACCCTGCTATCGAAACTGCTGGCTAAACTCGGTCTTGATCGGTTGATGGGCGGTACAGGCCTGACCAAGTTGATTGCGCGAGCTGGCGTACAGGTGCCGATATCAACGCTGATTGGCAAAATCGTCTATTGGTTCGTGCTGCTTATTTTCCTTGTCTCGGCTGCTGAGTCGCTCGGTCTTGAACGGGTATCGGCGACGTTGGATATGTTGGCGTTGTATCTGCCAAAGGTATTCGGCGCTGCGTTGGTATTGCTGGTAGGGGTACTCTTGGCCCAACTGGCCAATGGACTTGTACGCGGTGCCGCTGAGGGTGTAGGGCTTGATTACTCCGCTGGCTTGGGACGAATCGCCCAAGGGCTCGTTATTATCATCAGTATTTCGGTCGCGATCAGTCAGTTAGAGGTTAAAACCGACCTGCTCAACCATGTAATTGTGATCGGCTTGATTACCGTTGGTCTGGCATTCGCGCTGGCAATGGGCTTGGGCAGTCGTGAAATTGCAGGCCAAATTCTTGCGGGAATATATGTGCGTGAGTTATATCAAGTGGGGCAACAAGTGCGGGTGGGTGAAGTCGAAGGGCAGATTGAAGAAATGGGTACGGTAAAAACGACGCTGCTGACCGATGAAGGGGAGTTGGTATCCTTGTCCAACCGAATTCTGCTCGAACAGCAAGTGTTCAGCCGCTAACCCGGCAAATTCTGCTACCCTGTGCCGCCACAAATTGCTGGAAGTATGGCAGTGGCGGACATTGACCTGATAGACCTTACTGTCGGCATGAGTTTTTTTGAATAAGCCCCAATCGCTGTCCATGCGCTACGATCCCCGCGAACTCTCTGATGAGGAGTTGGTGGCGCGGTCGCACGTCGAGCTGTTTCATGTGACTCGGGCATATGAAGAGTTGATGCGACGCTACCAGCGAACACTTTTTAACGTATGTGCACGTTATTTAGGGAACGATCGCGATGCTGATGATGTCTGTCAGGAAGTGATGCTTAAAGTGTTGTATGGCTTGAAAAATTTCGAAGGAAAGTCGAAGTTCAAAACCTGGCTCTACAGCATCACTTACAACGAATGTATTACGCAGTACAGGAAGGAACGGCGGAAGCGTCGCTTAATGGACGCGTTGAGTCTGGACCCACTTGAGGAGGCGGCAGATGACAAGTCGCCTGCACCTGAAGAGCAGGGCGGGCTTGATCGCTGGCTTGTGCATGTGAATCCAATCGATCGGGAAATTCTGGTGCTACGATTTGTCGCAGAGCTAGAATTTCAAGAAATTGCGGACATCATGCACATGGGCCTGAGTGCCACAAAAATGCGCTACAAACGCGCGCTTGATAAACTACGTGAGAAATTTGCGGGCATTACCGAAACTTAACTCGGGGCAAATATCTCTAACGTGCAGACAAGTTCTGATAGACTTGTCGTCGAGTTGTCCTTCAGTACGAAGGGCTTCTTAACAATCACCAGATGGGGATTTAACGGATGAAACTGAAAAACACCTTGGGCATTGCCATTGGTTCTGTTGTTGCCGTAGCTTCGTTCGGCGTTCTGGCGCAAGGCCAAGGCGCGGTCGAGGGTGAGGCCTTCTACCAGAAGAACTACAACGACAGCGTCAACCACGTAGAAGACGGCCGCACCGCTGGTGCTTCCATCGGCTACTTCTTGACCGACGACGTTGAAGTTATCCTGGGCTATGGCAAAACTAATTACACGCGTTCCAACGGCGATACCGGCAACCAGAAGATTCATGGCGACACTAGCTCCCTGGCCGGTATGTACCACTTCGGTACCGTTGGTGATGCTATCCGTCCATACGTTTCCGGCGGCTTTGCTCACCAGAGCATGACCGGCGTTGAAGCTGACGGTTACAAGGGTCGTGACTCGTCCACCTTCGCAACCATCGGTGCTGGTGCCAAGTGGTACATCACAGACAACTTGTATGCACGTGCTGGCGTAGACGCTGACTACAAGCTGGATAACGGCAAGTGGGACTACGCTCCTACCATCGGCTTGGGCGTTAACTTTGGTGGTGGCTCCAAGCCAGCACCGGCTCCAGCACCGGCTCCACAGCCAGTTGCTGAAGCGCCTGTAGAAGCTCCAATGGAAGCTGCTCCACAAGTCGTACGTGTTCAGTTGGACGTCAAATTTGACTTCAACAAAGCTGTCGTTAAGCCTAACAGCTACGCCGACATCAAGAACCTCGCTGACTTCATGAAGCAGTACCCACAAACCAGCACCACTGTTGAAGGTCACACTGACTCCGTCGGTCCTGACGCTTACAACCAAAAACTGTCTGAGAAGCGCGCTAACGCTGTCAAACAAGTTTTGGTTAGCCAGTACGGTGTTGGCGCTGGTCGCGTGAGCTCGGTTGGTTACGGCAAAACCCGTCCAGTTGCAGACAACAAAACTGAAGCTGGCCGCGCAATCAACCGTCGCGTAGAAGCTGCAGTCGAAGCAAAAGCTGCTCAGTAATTTGTAGCTAAAGCCTCGTAGAAAAGCCCGGCTCAGGCCGGGCTTTTCTTTGCGTGCGATTTGATGAATACAAAGGTACTGCGGACTTATCGCAGCCTTCGACAACTCCTACAGAATCTGTGCATCGCCATCATCTGTGGGACCGAATTTATTCGGGAAGCGGGTAAAGGGTCTCCAACCAAATTGCAATTTGTTGGCGATATAACAAACACCGCAGCGCTTCAAGCACGCCGTGGTGCCCGCCTCGCCATCAGGTTGGCTATAGAATCGTCCCGCAAGACGTTATGGACGCATTAACCAAACTGAGCCTGTTCGACCAATGCCGCCGCACTCGCCGCGACTTCACCAATCACTAATATCGCCGGGCTTTTGAGCTCAAAAGCGAGGGCGTCTGTTTGCATTTCGGCCAGAGTGCTACGGCATTCGCGCTGATGGGGCAGAGAGGCGTTTTCGATCATTGCCACCGGCGTGTTCGCCGACAAGCCACCGGCCATCAGGTTGTCGCGGATTTCCGAGAGCTTGGCGACGCCCATGTATACCACCAGCGTGGTGCCGCTTTGCGCCAAGGCCTGCCAGTTGAGGCTGCTGCCGTCCTGAGTGTGAGCCGTGACCAGCGTAACGCCCCGGCTAACGCCGCGCAGTGTCAGTGAAATACCACATTGAGTTGCCCCCGCCAGTCCGGCCGTTATGCCGTTGACCAGTTCGACTTCAATGCCTTGAGCCCGAAGCCAATCAGCCTCTTCGCCACCGCGTCCAAAAATACATGGATCACCCCCTTTCAGTCGGACCACGCATTTACCCTGGCGGGCGTAACGCAGCATCAGTCGGTGGATGAACGCTTGCGGCGTAGAGCGACAGCCGCCGCGTTTGCCGACCGCAATGACCCGGGCTGAAGCGCAGTGCTCAAGGATCGCGACGTTGACCAGATCATCGATCAGTACCACATCCGCTTCGCGCAGTGCGCGCACAGCTTTGAGTGTCAACAACTCAGGGTCGCCGGGACCTGCACCTACCAGCCAGACTTTTGCGCTCATGCCGTCACCCCTCATTGGTGGACCGCGACCGCTAGCGGGTTGACCGCCAGCAGCCGTTTGATTTCCGGTACGCAGGAGCCACATTGGCTGCCGCACCCCAGCTGTGTTTTCAGTTGAATCAAATCCAGCCCGCGACCAATGCCCCCCACTACCGCGCTTTCGCTGACGTTCATGCAGTTGCACACGACCTTGCTGCTGTGCGGCATGGCGGCGGCGTTACCGGGTGGAGTGCTGATCGGTGCCAACAGCCAGCGGCGTAATTGCTCGTCGGCGCGGCCTTCGAGCCAAAGGCTTTGCAGCCAATGCCGGGCGATGGTCTCTCCGGCCAAGCGAATGGCAATAATGCGGCCGTGTTCAATCCGCACCCGTTTGCCAATCGAGCGGCGAGGGTCGTCGTAAGACAGCACCGGACCTTCATTCAGGCCCAGTAGTTGATCAATCTGGGTCAGCAATTGATTGTCGGGTGCCTGAGCGCCTGCGGCTCGAATCAGCAGCGCTGGACGTTCACGTCCGGCCAAACTGAGGCTGACGTAGGCAAATGCCTCACACAGGGGTCTGAGTGCCTCAATTTTGGTTTGCACGTCACCTTCCACCAATGCAAACAGCTGCCACGACAAACTCACGGCTTCGATGCGCACGCCGGTGTGTTTCAGTTCCGGCTGTTTCGACAAGGGGTCGAAGGCCGGTTGGGTCAGAATGTTCACACCGCCCTTGAGGAAACGATCACCCCAATGCATGGGCAAGAATGCTTGGCCGGGACGAATACTGTCATCAATGGTGACCGGCACGATCAGGCTGCCACGGCGGCTTTTCAGACTGACCAGATCGCCTGCCTGTAGACGATGGCGGCGTAATTCATCCGGGTGCAGGCTTAAAACCGCTTCGCTGACATGGCCGAACAACTGCGCAGCGGTGCCGGTGCGGCTCATGCCGTGCCATTGATCACGCAGGCGTCCGGTGTTCAGGGTCAGCGGAAAGCGCGCATCACGCAGCTCCTTTGCTGCACGGTAGGGTTCGGTTACGAACGTGGCGCGGCCGGACTCCGTCGGGAAAATCCCATCAAGGTATAAGCGCGCTGTCCCGGTTTCGGCGCCCACCGGGAAGGGCCATTGTTGGGGGCCACGCTGTTCAAGCAGCGCATAGCTGATGCCTGACAGGTCCAGATCGCGCTCACGGGTCAGCTGTTTGTATTCATCGAACAATGCTTGAGGCCCATCGAAAGCAAACAGGCTGGTTTTTCCAGGGCGCAGGCGTTGCTCTAGCCGCTGAGCAAAATCAACCGTAATTGCCCAGTCCGAGCGTGCTTGACCCGGCGCAGCTATCGCTTTGCGGACACGGGAAATGCGTCGTTCCGAATTAGTCGCAGTGCCGTCTTTTTCGCCCCAACTGGCGGCGGGTAACAGCAGGTCGGCAAACGTGCAGGTTTCGGTAGTTCTATACGCTTCTTGCAAGACCACAAATGGGCAGGTGGTCAGGGCTTCGCGGATTTTCTGCTGATCCGGTAGCGACTGTGCAGGGTTAGTGCAGGCGATCCACAACGCTTTGATTTTGCCGGTTTGCAGCTGTTCGAATAGCTCGATAGCTGACAATCCGGGTGTTTCGGGCAATGCATCGACGCCCCAGTAGGCTGCGACTTCCTCGCGATGCGCGGCGTTGCCGGCTTCGCGGTGGCCCGGCAACAGGTTCGACAGGCTGCCGGTTTCGCGTCCGCCCATGGCGTTAGGCTGACCGGTTAGTGAGAACGGCCCTGCGCCAGGGCGCCCGATCTGACCGGTAGCAAGGTGTAAATTGATCAGCGCGCTGTTCTTCGCGCTGCCTGAGGTGGACTGGTTTAATCCCATGCACCACAGCGACAAAAAACTTGGCGCGGTGCCGACCCATTGTGCGCAGGCGTGCAGTTGCTCAACCGGTATACCGCATATCTCCGAGACCATCTGTGGGGTGTAATCGCGGACCAGGCTTTTCAGCTCGGCGTAGCCTTGGGTGTGGGCACTGATGAAGCTGCGGTCAACCCAGTCTTCCCATAGCAGCAAGTGCAAAATACCGTGAAACAGCGCGACGTCGGTGCCGGGCTGAATCGCCAGGTGCATATCGGCCAAATCGCAGGTGTCGGTGCGGCGCGGATCAACGACGATGATTTTCATCTCGGGCCGTAAGCTTTTTGCTTCTTCCAACCGGCGAAACAACACCGGGTGGGCGTAGGCCATATTGCTGCCGACGATCATCACGCAATCGCTGAGTTCGATGTCTTCGTAATTGCACGGCGGTGAGTCCGCGCCCAGGCTGCGCTTGTAGCCGACCACGGCGGAGGACATGCACAGCCGCGAATTACTGTCGATATTGTTGGTGCCGACCAAGGCCCGCGCGAGCTTGTTGAATGCGTAATAGTCTTCGGTCAGGAGTTGCCCTGACACATAGAACGCAACGCTGTCTGGGCCGTGCTCACGAATGGTCTCGGCGAAGACATTGGCCGCATGCTCCAGTGCGGTGTCCCAATCTGTTGGGCTGCGCGCGAGGGTTTTGCCCAAGCGCAATTCCGGGTACAGCGCTCGGGCCGTGACGTCGCCAGTCAGGTGCAGGCTCGCGCCTTTGCTGCAGAGCTTGCCGAAGTTGGCGGGGTGTTGCGGATCACCGCTGACACCGAGAATGCGCTCGCCATCGTGTTCGATCAGTACGCCGCAACCGACACCGCAATAGCAGCAGGTCGAGGCCGTAATCTGCGTGGCGGATTCTGTCGCAGCAGGCGGGCGCATCAGCCCGCTTCCTTGAGGGATAACAGCACCCGGCCATTTTCAACTCGGGCCAAGTGCTTGTGTGCGCAGCCGATGTCAGGCGCTTGTGCATCACCGGTTTCCAGGTCGATTTGCCAGTTATGCAACGGGCACGAAACACGCTTGCCGTAGATCAAGCCTTGGGACAGCGGACCACCCTTGTGCGGGCAACGGTCGTCGAGGGCAAACACGTCGTCGTCGCTGGTGCGAAAGATGGCGATGTCGCCCTTGGGGCCTTCGACGATGCGCGAACCCAGTGGGTTGATGTCTTCAAGGGCGCAGATGTCAAACCAGTTCATGCCAGCAGCTCCACGGGAATACGTTCGAATTCTTTCTTCAGCAGCGGCTGAGAAATGCGTTCCTTCCAAGGGTCTTGTTCGAACGACAGCGAGAACTGCAAGCGCGCGTTCAGCGCCTGGCGTTTATCAGCGTCTTCCAGCACGGCTTTCTTGATGTAGTCCATGCCGACGCGTTGCAGGAAATGCACGGTGCGTTCGAGGTAGAACGCTTCTTCGCGGTACAGCTGCAGGAACGCGCCGTTGTATTCGCGGACTTCTTCGGCGGTCTTGAGTTTGACAAAAAACTCCGCGACTTCGGTTTTGATCCCGCCGTTGCCGCCGATGTACATCTCCCAACCGGAATCGACACCGATGATGCCGACGTCTTTGATGCCGGCTTCCGAACAGTTGCGTGGGCACCCGGAGACGGCCAGCTTGACCTTGTGCGGTGACCACATGTTGAACAGGTCGTGTTCCAGTTCAATGCCCAGTTGCGTCGAGTTCTGCGTGCCGAAGCGGCAAAACTCGCTGCCGACACAGGTTTTTACCGTGCGGATCGATTTGCCATACGCATGGCCGGATGGCATGTCGAGGTCTTTCCAGACTCCCGGCAAGTCCTCCTTCTTGATCCCCAACAAGTCGATGCGTTGACCGCCGGTGACCTTGACCATAGGCACGTTGTATTTGTCGGCCACGTCAGCGATACGCCGCAGTTCGGACGGGTTGGTCACGCCGCCCCACATCCGTGGAACCACCGAGTAGGTGCCGTCTTTCTGAATGTTGGCGTGGGCGCGCTCGTTGATCAGGCGCGACTGTGGATCGTCCTTCGCTTCCCCCGGCCAAGTAGAAATCAGGTAGTAGTTCAGCGCTGGGCGGCAGGTAGCGCAGCCGTTGGGAGTGCGCCAGTTCATGTAGCTCATCGCACTGGCGATGGTCAGTAAATGCTGCTCGCGGATCGCCGCGCGGATCAGGCCGTGGTTTAAGTCGCTGCAACCGCAGATGGCTTTTTCGCTTTTCGGTTTTACATCCGCTGCGCCGCCGACGGTGTTGATCAAAATCTGTTCCACCAGCCCTGCGCAGGAACCGCAGGAGCTGGCGGCTTTGGTGTGTTTTTTCACGTCGTCGACGCTAAACAGCCCGTGTTCCTGAATCGCTTTGACGATGGTGCCTTTACACACGCCGTTGCAGCCGCAGACTTCAGCGGTGTCTGCCATGCCCATGGCTTTATCTTGGCCTTGGTGGCCGACGTCACCCAAGGCGTTTTCACCAAACATCAAGTGATCGCGAATTTCATTGATCTGCGCGTTTTCCCGAATTTGCCGGAAATACCAGCCGCCATCTGCCGTGTCGCCATACAAGCAGGCGCCTACAAGCACGTCATCCTTGATCACCAGTTTTTTATAGACCCGGCCAATCGGGTCAGAGAGGGTGATGGTTTCTGTGCCTTCGCCGCCCATGAAGTCGCCAGCGGAAAACAAATCGACGCCTGTCACTTTTAATTTGGTTGAGGTAACCGAGCCTTGGTAACGGGCAAAGCCTAGCTGCGCCAAATGGTTCGCACAGACTTTTGCCTGTTCAAACAGTGGAGCGACCAGCCCGTATGCGATGCCGCGATGGCTGGCGCACTCGCCAATGGCGTAGACCCGTGGGTCGTAGGTTTGCATCGTATCGCTGACCAAGACGCCGCGATTACACGGGATGCCTGACTGCTCAGCGAGTTCGGTGGCGGGGCGGATACCGGCCGCCATGACCACCAGGTCTGCGGGGATCACGTCGCCATTTTTGAATTGCACTGACTTCACGCGGCCTTTGCCGTCGTCGAGCAACGCTTGGGTCGATTCTTCCAGGCGGAACGACAGTCCGCGTGTTTCCAGTTCAGTTTGCAGCAATTGCCCGGAAACTTTGTCCAGCTGACGCTCCATCAGCCATTCGCCGATGTGCACCACGGTCACGTCCATGCCGCGCAACCTGAGGCCGTTGGCTGCTTCAAGACCCAGCAGTCCGCCGCCAATCACCACGGCATGGGTGTGGGTTTTGGCGGTATTGATCATGGTTTGGGTGTCGGCGATGTCACGGTAGCCAATCACGCCCTGCAAGGTGTTGCCCGGAATCGGCAATATGAATGGTATCGAGCCGGTGGCAATCAGCAGGCGATCGTAATGGGCCTCGGTGCCATCGTCGGCGATGACCAAGCGTTTGGTCCGGTCGATCTTCACGGCCTTGCGGTTTAGCAGGAGGTGGATGTTGTTTTCCAAGTACCAGCTCAGGTCGTTGAGCACGATGTCTTCAAAGTTTTGCTCACCGGCCAGGACCGGCGACAGCAGGATTCGGTTGTAGTTTGGGTGCGGCTCGGCGCCGAATACGGTGATGTCGTATAGGTCCGGACTCAGTTTGATCAGCTCTTCAAGGGTGCGGACACCCGCCATACCATTCCCAATCATCACCAGCTTGAGTCGTTTCATGTGGCCTCCGAGAACCGCTAGGGGTAAGCTCGACAATTCCGCGCAAACAAAAAAAGGCGTCCCGCCAGTTAATGGCGAGGACACCTTTGTCCGGTCCCGTTCTCTCGGGAAGTGCAGCCTTCGACGTTGAAAGCTGCAACGATGTAATTACTTACTGCAACCTATGCAGCGGTTGTGCCAAGTCGGGTTATCCTATTTTTATTGGGGCGGGTGATAGATTTTTCGCAATTTTTTGCACCTTTTTGAAGCCCACTGCGCGGAGTTGGTGCGAATAAAAACGCCCTCTCATCAAACAAGACATTTATTGAAATATCGACACTTGGACTGGATGAGCGCGCTCGCCCGCGACGGGCCCCTTGTCGAAGACGTGGTGACCCTTCTTATCAAACAGAAACATCTCAACAGTCGACCAGAGCGACACCAAGGAAAATTTTGTCAGCGGTACTCACACTCATTTACCAGCCTCCAAACCCATGACAAAAAGCGTTAGACAATACCAATTTTTATTAACACAAAAAGCCCGAATATTACCGATAACAGCCCCCAGCCGACCCACAGCAATACCGCCAGTTTGTGTTTCAATGGGACAGGGAAATTTTTTAAATTCTCGGTGCTAACAGCTCCTTTTCGGACAAAAACACCAGGCATCACCATAAGTCCCATTATTAACCCAAAGACATGTATCCGCCCCCAAGGACCAGCATTTATCAAAAATGCTCGAATCATAACTGCGGAACTGTTTTTAAAGTGCCTTAGCATCAGGTCCATTTTGGTATAGGCGATATATAGCGCTATAGCGATCCAAATTATAATACCTCCAAAATTTACTAGACCTACACAAAGGAAAATTTTGTCAGCGGTACTCACACTCATTTACTGACCTCGTAAATCACTTTGCCTGCCGTTTCAATCCCTTTCCAGCAGATCTGTGCTGCAAAGCCCCCTCGCCAATAATTAAAACGCCACCTACAAACGCTCCTCTATTAGTCTCCATTTAATATTTGCGGGCAACCCACTGAGATCCTCAGCACTAATACTGCCTCGCTTAATATAAAAATCGGAAAAGGTAACGAAGCCAGAAATCCCTCCAACTATTAATAGTCGCCCCCACCCCTCCGAAACGTAGAGGCGTTAGAGCTTTGACAGCAGGGCTATTTCTGAAGCAATCCAATAGCATATCCATTTTTGTATAGGCGATATGTACTGCAACCCCAATACAAATCACAGCTCCACTGAAATCTATTAACCCAACAGTGAGGAATATTTTGTCAGCAGTACCCAAGCTCATTCTGATCTCGTAATTCACTTCGCTTATCGCTTCAACGCGGTTGACGAGGGCGAGTAACTAACCGCAAAGCTAGGCATTACCGAATTTTGCATATGCTGCAAGTGCACACATAACCAAAAGCAGCCCCCAACCAAGCCACTGCATCACAATCAGTTTGCGCTTCAGATCGGCAGGAAAATTCTTCAGATCCTCGGCGCTAACCGCCCCCCTCCGAAGAGCCATACCAGGCGTGACCATCATCCCCATTATTACCCCAAAGAGATGCATCCGCCCCCAAGGACCCGCGTGTATCAGAAACCTGCGAATCATAATTATCGGACTATTCTTCATGTGGCCCAACATCAGGTCCATTTTGGTGTAGGCGAGATACATCGCTGCCCCAATCCAAGCAAGCATGCTTGCAAAATAAACTAACCAAATACAGAGGTAAATTTTATCGGCGGTACTAACGCTCATTTTCTGACCTCGTAAATCAACTCGCCTGCCTTTTCACCACCCATTCCCCCTAAATAACCTGAGGCGAAAGAAACTCCCCCCACGACCACAACACCGCATACAAGCGCTCCCACCCCAGCAGTCGGAACCCCGATAGCAAAGCAGATCGCTCCAGTCCCGACGGCGCTTAAAACTCCGCCTGCGACAAAACCGCCCGCAGCCCCTCCTGCGAACCCTCCGGTCTCCGTATATTTCACCTTCTCACACGCCTCAGCATCCCCCGCCCGGCATACATCCTGCACTTTCATATAAGAAGCCCCGCCGCCAATAGCGGTGCCCACCCAACCACCGTAATTTATGTACTTGGAGGCCTTGGCCACTTTGGCCAGATGAGTGGCATATCCAGGGTTCATGTCATGGGCACCGGCCCGGCCCCAGCGATGCACCAAACTACGGCTGGAAATACCCAGGGCGGTTTTCAGTTTCGGGTGGTCAGGGTAGTCGATGGTATTTTTGGTCAGCTTGGTGAGGTGGGTGTCGAGTTGAGCAAACAGTTCTTTGCGTTCAGCAAAGAACTCGGGGGATCGCAGGTGCCCGTGTTGGTTGAAGGTGCGCTTGTGCAGGTCTTCAATGGCTTCCAGGATTTCTCCTACCGCGTCTATGTTGTCCTTGTAAACCGCCGCCGCCATGCTGGTCCCAATAGAGCCGTACTTGATTAAAGACTCGATTTCGTCGCGGTGGCGAACCATGAAGTCGGCTTCTTCAGGACTAAGATCCTCCAACGCCATATTCACCACTTTTGCCGCGTCCATCAGGCGCGCTTCTTCCTCAGTGCATTGTCCATTATTGGGATCACTGAGCACGATCATTTGCCCGGCTTTTATCTGATCCAACCCAGGGTTTAGGATCCTGAATTTAGCAATGACCGCAGAACTGGCTGAGGTGAACAACTGCGCTTCCAGTCGTTCAACCGTGGTGCTTCTGGGGACAATATAGAACCCGGGGTCGTGCAGTTCGATGGGTTCTGATTGCAGCTCTGGAGGAAAAAGCCTGTAACGTTTATAAATGGACGTCGGGACGGGCAGGTGCAGGGTAGCCAGGGTCTTTTCATTGCTCACCTTGAGATGTTGAGCAAAGACATAACGCAGTAAGCGCTCGGGATCAGGTCGCATAACCGGTTGGGTGAGCCGTGGCCCCGGGATGCGTTTGACGCTGTCGCTTATGGCACGCTGGCGATTGCGCGCCAACGCTTGCGATTGACTCGCGAGACTGCGGTGCTCTTTCAATAGGGCGTCTATGCCCTGGGTGGGGGTTTTACGACCGAGTTCAACGTCATCAATAATATGCTTGGCGTAATAGGACACTTCCCGAATAAACCACACGCGCCCATTACCTTGATCAAGGTGTCGGGCGCTAACACTAATGGCTTGTCCTTGCAGTTGTCCTGCTGCTTGGTGGACATCCCA
Organism: Pseudomonas sp. 10S5; assembly: GCF_035019745.1. Lineage (NCBI taxonomy): Bacteria > Pseudomonadati > Pseudomonadota > Gammaproteobacteria > Pseudomonadales > Pseudomonadaceae > Pseudomonas > Pseudomonas sp. 10S5. The sequence goes on along the minus strand of NZ_JASJVL010000005.1, from coordinate 181,914 downwards.
GATATCATCACGGCTGGCGCTCATCGTTATTCACCCCAAAAGCTATAGCCGCTGGTAGCCGCGGGCGTTGTTTGATAAAAATCAAACGTGCAGTCCAACTCTTCTCTTCGGGTCAGTGCTTGTTCCAATAAGGGCGAAAATTTATCAATGTATTTGGAGATAATGATAAAGCCATGAGTTGACTGGTTGTTATTTTCAAAATTGGCCAGGTTACGAGTATAAGAAAGCACCATTATTTCGTCGGTATGTGCTGACTGGTGTTTGTTGCCGATCGACTCTTTACTGGAGCAGCCTGCCAAATCAATCCTTGAGCCTTGCCGGTAATTGTCATGTATGCAGGCTTAGCCATAACTACCTCTCCTTTTGATGGGAGGGTAGTTTATTGGAAAGTGAATCCGGCAGGATGTAGGACGCGTCTGAAAATCAAGCAATTGCAGAATAAAACCAGACTTATATTGCCTTGATTGTTCGAGCGCATGTTGCGCAGCTTTTGTTTTATTGCATCGCGCAACTTCTTGCGCAAGTTTAATCCCTCAGGGGATCACCGATGCAACATCATCACAACCACTACCAAATTCACCAACAACGACACTAACGCCACGGTCCTCCAGACCTTCAGCGGTTCTCGCTCCAGCAGTGGGCGCGGACGGGTATTGGCAGGGTTTAACTCCGCTTTTTCGAGGTTTATTAACCACTCTTCGGCGGTTTCATAGCGCTGCGCCGGGTCGGTTTGCAGGGCTTTGCTCAGGCAATGTTCCAGCCAGTCCGGCACGTCCGGTCGGTAGCGGCTGGCGGGTACTGCGTTGCCGAAGCGCGGGTGTTGAAACGCTTCGATTTCGCCGTAGGGGTAATGCCCGGTAAGCAAGAAGTACAACGTCACCCCGGCGCTGTACAAATCCTGTTGCGCGCTGGGAGCGGCGCCGCCGAACGCCTCGGGGGCAATGAAGCTCGGAGTGCCCGGCAGATCGTTAGCGGTGTCCACCGACAACCCTGGACAAAAAGCCAAGCCAAAATCCAGAATTCGCAGGTCGCCGTTATCGTCGAGTAGCAGGTTTTCCGGCTTGATGTCGCGGTGAAAAATGTTGCGCCGATGCAACAAGCCCACGGCACGCAACAAGTGGGTCGCTACGCCTTGCCATTGAGCCATTGGCAGCGGGCCATGGTTACTGAACAGCTCTGCCAAGGTCTGGCCGGGGTATTGGCGCATCAGGTAATACAGGTGCTGACGTTCGGTGGCGGTATGAACTTGCGGGAAGTATCGCCCCGCGACCCGGCGTAAGAACCATTCTTCCAGCAACAGGCTTTGCTCGGCGTTAGCTTCGGCATGACGGCTGGCGGGCAGGGTTTTCAACAGCCAGGGTTGCTGCTGCCGATCACGCACCCGATACAACAACGACTGTCGCGACTGCGCGAGCAGGGTTTCCACCTGCCAGCCCTCGAACAGCTGGTCCGGTCGCAGGACAGGGGGCAGCGGCCATTGTTGCAACTGGACCAAGGTATCGCCGAGGTTATCTTCACCCAAGCCGTCGACTTGAATCAGCAGCGCGCTGGCGTTGTCCTGACTGCCCGCCAGGTGCGCAGCGGCGACCAAGGTGTTGACTGCGCTCTGCAGGTCATGTTGCTCGCGCAGAATCGAGGTAATTGTGGCGTCACCCAAGGTCGCCCACACACCGTCGCTTAGCAGCAACCAGCGTTCACCCTCGCGCAATTCCCCGTCCAGGTAGTCCATGACCAAATGCTGATCAAGCCCCAGCGCGCGCTTGAGCACATGCTGCATCTCGGGCTGATCCCAGACGTGGTCTTCGCTCACTCGTTGCAATTGGCCAGCATGCCAACGGTAGGCTCGGCAATCGCCAACGTGGGCGAGGGTAAACCGGCGCCCGCGCAGCACTAATGCACTCAACGTAGTGAGTAACCCGTTGGCTTGCAGCCAGCGATTTTGCGCCAGCAGCAAGCGGTCCAGGGACTGTGCAACGCCCCAGGTTTCAGGCGTTGCGTAGTAATCCAGCGCCAATGCCTGCAAGGTCGAGCGCGCCGCCAATCCGCCATCGACGCACTGACTTACCCCATCGGCGAGGGCGAACAAGTAACCCTTGCTCGCGGCCAGCGCCGGCATCGGAGTTATCTGACGGCTCGCGTCCTGATTCTCGGCGCGAGGACCGTTGGCGCTGAAATGGGCGAAACTCAGTTGCAAGCTCATTGACCGGTTATACCCGAGCAGCGGTCACAGCCGCCGAACCCCAAGTGGTTCTCCAGCGACGCTTAACGTTGTGCAAGCCGAACCAGGCCAAGACGCCCAGGCTGGCAAATAACCACAAGCCCATTTGATAGCCGCCGGTGTTTTGTTTGATTGCACCCAGACCCGCCGCCAGTAGAAAACCACCGACGCCGCCTGCCATGCCGATCAGGCCGGTCATGACACCGATCTCTTGACGAAAGCGTTGAGGTACCAATTGAAACACTGCACCATTCCCCGCGCCAAGGCCAAGCATCGCGGCAACAAACAGCGCCAGCGCGGCCCAGGAGCTTGGCAGGTTGAAGCCAACAGCAGCGATGCAGACTGCGGCTACGCCATACATGCCCGACAAGGTCCGAATCCCGCCAAAACGGTCCGCCAAAGCGCCGCCCAAAGGGCGCATCATGCTGCCGCCGAACACACAGGCTGCCGTGTAATAACCCGCTGTTACGGGGCTCAGGCCGTATTGATCGTTGAAGTAGCCGGGCAGGGCGCTGGCCAAACCGATGAAGCCACCAAAGGTCACTGCGTAAAAGAACATGAACCACCAAGTGTCGCGGTCACCCAACGCTTTTGAGTAGTCGGCCATGGATTTAGGTTTTGCTCGCTGTGGTGAGTTGCGCGCCATTAAGCTGAAGGCGATCAGAACAAGTGCCAGTGGGATCAATGCAAAACCGAAGACGTTGGTCCAACCAAATGCCACGGCCAATGCCGGCGCGATCAGTGCGGCGAACACGGTGCCGGAGTTGCCTGCACCGGCGATGCCCATCGCTTTGCCTTGATGCTCTGGCGGGTACCATTGTGAAGCTAGCGGAAGGGCGACAGAGAACGAAGCGCCAGCCATTCCTAGGAACAAGCCCAGCAACAGCGCTTGCTCATAGCTGTGAACCCCCAGTTGCCAGGCAGCAAGCAACGCGCCAATTACGATGACCTGGCCCACGATTCCGGCGGTCTTTGGCGACAGTTTGTCCGCCAACAGACCCATCAGCACTCGCAAAAACGCGCCGGCCAGAATCGGCGTAGCAACCATTAAGCCGCGTTGTTGAGTGGTCAAGTGCAAGTCCGCGGCGATTTGCACCGACATTGGGCCAAGCAGGTACCAGACCATGAAGCTCAGGTCGAAATACAGAAAGGCTGCGAACAGCGTTGGTCGGTGACCCGCTTTCCAGAAGCTTGCATTCATAGAACACCTCATCTGCATACAAAGAATCGCGGCCTATGGGCCAAAACGCAAAAAACGCCGCTACCCGATTCGCCTGAGCGAGAAGGGAATGCGACGTCTTTGTCGTGTAAGGGGTAACCGCCTTTGGCTACCGGTGCGAGGATATAAGCAAGTTGCGAGCCATAACGACGATCCAAGGTGGCGAGCTTTTGCGCAATGAAGGGCAACAAGGTCTAAAAATATTCAAATAGATATCAACTAAGAAACCGAATCGCCCATTTTCGAGGGTTATGTAGCTGATCACTGCCAGACGCGCTCTTACTGAGTTATCTTTCCATTTCAGTCGCTTATAGGGCACGTTTCTACCCCAGTAACTCACTCATTGCGATGATTTGCTCAGCCACCTGGATAAGCTTTTGCTGACGGCTCATGGCTTGGCGACGCATCAGGGTGTAGGCCTCTTCTTCTTTACAATTCTTCATCTTCATCAGCAGGCCCTTGGCTAATTCGATGCGCTTGCGCTCAGCCAGCTGCTGATCCCGTGCCTGTATCTGGGCACGAAGTTCCTGATCGCTCTCAAAACGGGCCATTGCCACATCCAAAATCGGTTGCAGGCGCTGAGCGAGAATGCCTTCGACGATGTAGGCGCTGACGCCGGATTTTATTGCTTGGCGCATTACCAGCGGGTCATGTTCGTCAGTGAACATCAAAATGGGTCTGGGCTGATCACGGCTGACGAGCACCACTTGCTCCATGACGTCGCGGCCCGGTGATTCGGTGTCAATCAGAATTACATCGGGTTGAACTGCTTCTACCCGGGCGGGCAAGTCAATAATCAAACCGGACTCATCAATGACCTCAAAACCTGCCTCTATAAGGGCGGCCTTGAGGCGACCTACTTTCTTGGGCGTGTCGTTTATCAGCAGGATACGCAGCATGTTCGCAGGCTCCTTCAACGACGGATGAAAGTGGGGGCAGCATCAACCAGCGCATGTAGTTTGAAACTGTGGGCGTATGCCGTCGGGTCACTGCCATCCCAGATTTTTCCATCGATCAGTTGGCTGCTGCGCATGGCCGACTCAGGTACCTTGACGCCCACTGCCTCGGCGGCCTGTTCGTAGAGCTCTAGTCGATGCACCTGAGTGGCGATCGCCACATAATCAGGTTCTTCGCGCAGCAAACCCCAGCGACGGAATTGCGTCATGAACCACATTCCGTCCGACAGGTAAGGCATGTTTACTTCGCCAGCGCCGTGGAAGCGCACCGCGTGGTGATCGTGCCATTCATGGTTGAGGCCGTCTGTGTAATCGCCCATCAACCGCGGCTCGATATGGCCCACTGGCGTATTCAAGTAGTCGCTGCCGCTGAGCAGTTGAGCGGTGCTACGTCGATTTTCGTCGTTTTGTTCGATGAACTTGCTGGCTTCGAGCACCGCCATTACTAGCGCGCGGGCGGTGTTCGGATTTTGTTCGACAAACTCCCGGGTGCAACCCAGAACTTTTTCCGGGTGATCCGGCCAGATGGCCTGAGTAGTTGCAAGGGTAAATCCGAGCCCTTGATTAACCGCGCTAGCACCCCAGGGCTCGCCAACGCAAAAGCCGTCAATACGCCCGGCCTGCAAATGCGCGACCATTTGCGAAGGAGGCACCACAACGCTGTCAACGTCATTCAAGGGGTGGATGCCCTGACTTGCCAGCCAGTAATACAGCCACATAGCATGATTGCCAGTGGGGAAAGTTTGAGCGAAGGTCAGTTTTGTACGGCTTTGGTGCACGCGTTTGTCTAATGCGTCAGGACTGACCACGCGGGCTTCTTTTAGGGCCTTTGAAAGATTGATGCTTTGTCCGTTTTGATTCAGGCCCATTAGTACCGCCATGTCGACCTGGCCGGTGCCGCCGATCCCCAACTGTACGGCGTAGATCAGCCCATAGAGGCTGTGGGCAGCGTCTAGTTCACCGCTAACCAACTTGTCGCGTAGATTGGACCACGATGACTGCCGTTTCAGGTTCATCGTGAGTCCATAAGGTTGACCGAATCCCTGAGTGGCAGCGACTACCAGTGGTGCGCAATCAGTCAGGGCGATAAAGCCTAAGTCGATAGTGTTTTTTTCCGGTGCATCGCTGCCTGCGACCCAATCCAGAGCGTTATTAGGTGATTTATTCATAGCGCGTCTCTTTATTCATCCGCGTCTTGAAGCAATGCATATGCCACTCTCGGCGCGAGCGTCGGCAAACATTACAGCATGTCTCGCCTCCTATGCCGGGTCCGTCTATAATCTCGTCCCTGAATTCAGCCGCTCACGAGCCACTCCCGCCCATGTATAACCTGGCACGCCAGTTATTGTTCAAACTTTCCCCGGAAACTTCCCATGACCTGTCGCTGGATTTAATAGGCGCGGGTGGGCGGTTGGGTCTCAATGGTTTGTTAAGCAAAGCGCCTGCTCAGTTACCTGTCAGGGTGATGGGTTTGAACTTTCCAAACCCGGTTGGCTTGGCAGCGGGGCTGGACAAAAACGGTACGGCCATCGTTGGTTTTGCGCAGTTAGGTTTTGGCTTTGTTGAGGTCGGTACAGTGACGCCACGCCCTCAGCCGGGTAATCCGAAACCACGAATTTTTCGTTTGCCTCACGCCGAGGCAATTATTAACCGCATGGGGTTTAACAACCTGGGCGTCGATCACCTGATCACTCGCGTCAAGGCCGCTCGGTACGGCGGAATACTCGGAATCAACATCGGCAAGAACGTTGACACGCCCGTCGAGCGGGCCGTGGACGACTACCTGATCTGCCTGGATAAGGTCTACGAGCACGCGAGTTACGTGACGGTAAACGTTAGCTCGCCTAACACCCCAGGCCTGCGCAGTTTGCAGTTTGGAGATTCGCTAAAACAATTGCTCGAAGCACTGCGCCTGCGCCAGGAAGACCTCGCCATGAAATACGGCCGCCGTGTTCCGCTGGCGATCAAGATCGCACCGGACATGACCGACGAAGAAACTGTTCTAGTGGCCGCTGCGTTAATTGATTCGGGCATGGACGCGGTGATTGCTACCAACACTACGCTCAGCCGCAAAGGGGTGGAAGGCATGCCCTACGCCGATGAGGTCGGTGGACTGTCGGGAGCGCCGGTTCGCGAAAAAAGTACCCATACGGTCAAGGTTTTGGCAGGGGAACTGGCTGGACGATTACCAATCATCGCCGCGGGCGGGATTACCGAAGGCAGGCATGCTGCGGAAAAAATCGCGGCAGGGGCGAGTTTGGTGCAGATTTATTCTGGTTTCATTTATAAAGGGCCGGCGCTAATTGGGCAGTCGGTTGATGCGATTGCGGCAATAAATCGCCGCTGATCAGTAGTGCGAGGTCAACGCCGGATAAAAATAGGGACTCCTGAGAAGGAGCCCCTGGGCGCAAGCCCGCCGCCCGGATGGGGCGTGCATGTTTAGTCAAATGTGCAACATATTTAAAAAATCTGGTCGGAGTGTGCCTGGTTAGCCGACCGCATGAAGTTCGTTAAGTCTGTGGATGCCCGCAGTGCCGGTCATACCGTCCCAGTTGTCGCCGCGTCCTTCTCGCCAGCCATTGATCCAGGCTTGGCGTACTGACGGTAGAGTAAAGGGGCAAAGCTCACGGGATTTACCATGAACACCAAATTGATATCCGCGTAAAAATGCTCTTTCCAACGGATCACGTTTAAGTCTTCTCATAGGGTATTGCCCTCGTCTGTTGACTGTTATGTCCCTGGAGACCTCATGTCGAGGTCGGGCAGAATCTTCTGCCGTGAGTACCCGCTGCCGGCGTCGCGGGCTTAGGGCTGTCGCCATTGCGGTGACAACCTGTGTTGAGTTCTAACGAATGCGTAAGACGCTGTGAATGACCGTTTTGTCATAACAACGTAACGAAAAGGGTGTTCGGGCCATAAGCAGCCCAGTTGCTGGCACTGTATTTTTTCCACAGCCCCCCTGAACCGAGGCTTTGATTGGGAATGGGAGGCGCTTTTATCGTTTAAAAGATGTCGGATCGACGCCAATTTTTAATCGACGAAGGGTCACGAAATATAAGGTATTGCTGCAACGTTTTAGTTTTCGCTGGGTCGACGCAATCGAATCTATTGGTAAGCGGACGACGCGGTTTATCTGATATACAGCAGTACTGCCTTGCGAATGAATTCGTTTCTGCAGGGTGGATCGGCACAATTTGTGTGCCTGGCAGGCGTTCTCCAAGAAAGGCGCTTGTTTAAAATCTGGTGAAGCAACGCGTTGCTCACCGCTACTCGCCAAAGGCGTTGGATTATCATGTCGGACCGTTTTGAACTCTTCCTTACTTGTCCCAAAGGCCTGGAGGGCTTGCTCGCTGAAGAAGCGACTGGGCTTGGTCTAGAGGAAACCCGCGAACATACTTCGGCCATTCGCGGCTTGGCAGACATGGAAACTGCCTACAGGCTGTGCCTCTGGTCGCGCTTGGCTAACCGCGTGTTGCTGGTCATCAAGCGTTTTCCCATGAAAGACGCCGAGGATTTGTATCACGGTGTGCTGGACGTTGAATGGGAAGATCACCTGGACGCCGAAGGCAGCCTTGCGGTGGAGTTCAGCGGAAACGGTTCGGGGATTGATAACACCCACTTTGGTGCATTAAAGGTCAAGGATGCGATCGTTGACAAACTGCGTACGCCCTCAGGCCTACGCCCGTCGGTGGATAAACTCAATCCGGACTTACGCGTTCACCTGCGCCTTGATCGCGGCGAAGCTATTTTGTCGCTTGATCTGTCCGGGCACAGCCTGCATCAACGTGGTTATCGTTTGCAGCAGGGGGCCGCACCGCTGAAAGAAAACCTTGCGGCGGCGATTTTGATTCGTGCCGGTTGGCCGCGCATCGCTGCTCAAGGCGGGGCGTTGACTGACCCGATGTGCGGCGTCGGAACCTTCCTGGTGGAAGGTGCAATGATCGCGGCGGACATCGCGCCGAACCTCAAGCGCGAACGCTGGGGCTTTTCTGCCTGGCTGGGGCACATTCCGGCGACATGGAAAAAACTGCACGACGAAGCACAGGCACGGGCTGACATCGGCTTGGCCAAGCCACCTTTGTGGATTCGTGGTTATGAAGCTGATCCCCGTTTGATCCAGCCTGCGCGCAATAACATTGACCGCGCGGGTTTAAGCGAATGGATCAAGGTTTATCAAGGTGAAGTCGCGACTTTTGAGCCGCGTCCTGACCAGAACCAGAAAGGTCTGGTGATCTGCAACCCTCCTTACGGTGAACGTTTGGGCGATGAAGCCAGCCTGCTTTATCTCTACCAGAACCTTGGTGAGCGTTTGCGTCAGGCGTGCCTAAATTGGGAAGCTGCGGTGTTTACCGGTGCGCCTGACCTGGGCAAGCGCATGGGCATCCGCAGTCACAAGCAATACGCGTTTTGGAACGGTGCATTGCCGTGCAAATTGCTGCTGATCAAGGTGGTGCCCGATCAATTCGTCACTGGAGAGCGCCGAACGCCCGAGCAGCGTCAGGTCGAGCGCGATCAGGTTGAAGCTGACGCCAATGAGTCAGCCGAAGTCGAGGCACCGGGTAAATATGAGAAGTACAACAAGAATGGCAATCCGATTAAAACTCCTGAGCCAGTCGTTGAGCAAGCGCGCCTGAGCGAAGGCGGGCAGATGTTCGCAAACCGCCTGCAGAAAAATCTCAAATTGCTAGGTAAGTGGGTGCGTCGTGAAGGCATTGACTGCTACCGCGTTTACGATGCCGACATGCCGGAATACTCTCTGGCTATCGACCTCTATCACGACTGGGTACACGTTCAGGAATACGCCGCGCCTAAGTCGATTGACCCGGAAAAGGCCTCGGCACGTTTGTTTGATGCCCTGGCAGCCATTCCCCAAGCGTTGAACATCGACAAGAGCCGTGTCGTCATCAAGCGCCGCGAGCGTCAGAGCGGCACTAAGCAGTACGAGCGTCAAAGTGCCCAAGGCCAATTCCGCGAAGTCAGTGAAGGTGGCGTCAAGTTGCTGGTCAATCTGACGGATTACTTGGACACTGGGCTGTTCCTTGACCACCGTCCGATGCGCATGCGTATTCAACGTGAAGCGGCAGGTAAGCGTTTTCTCAATCTTTACAGCTACACCGGCACCGCCAGCGTGCACGCGGCCAAAGGCGGAGCACGGACCACCACCAGCGTAGACCTGTCGAAGACGTATCTGGATTGGGCGCGGCGCAATCTGTCGCTCAATGGCTTCTCAGATAAAAACCGACTTGAGCAGGGCGACGTCATGGCGTGGCTGGACGCGAGTCGTGATGAATATGACCTGATATTTATTGATCCGCCGACGTTCTCCAACTCCAAGCGTATGGAAGGGATTTTCGACGTGCAACGAGATCAGGTGCAGCTCCTTGATTTGGCGATGGCGCGTTTGGCACCTGGTGGCGTGTTGTATTTCTCTAACAACTTCCGCAAGTTTCAGCTCGATGAAAACTTGAGCGAGCGTTATTCCGTGGAAGAAATTACCGCACAAACCGTGGACCCGGACTTCGCCCGCAACACCAAGATCCACCGGGCTTGGCGCATTACTGCGCGCTAAGTAATCGTCGCCCCATCATCTGGCTGAATGGGTCAGGTGTTGGCGCGGCCCGGCGGCTTAGCGGACCATCAAGGCCGTTGCAGTGAGATCGAGGTATTGGCCAATTTCGGTTGGCGATACAGATCAAGCAGTACGGTGTCTAAAACGGACGCCGTACCTCCGACTTGCGATCCATTGAGAATTGCCACCACCGCCCAAGTATTGCCATTACTGTCACGGCTGAAGCCTGCAATGGCCCGCACATTGTTCAGGGTGCCGGTTTTGATATGTGCCTCACCACGCATTTGCGTAGTTTTCAGACGTTTGCGCATGGTGCCATCAACCCCGGCCAGCGGCAGGGAGCTGATGTATTCGGCGGCATATGGGCTCTGCCACGCTGATTGGAGCATCTGCGCCATTTCTCTCGCGCTGACGCGTTCGGAGCGGGAAAGGCCTGAACCATTTTCCATGACCAAGTGCGATGCGATGATGCCTTTCTTGGCCAGCCACTGACGAATCACACGTTGCGCAGCCTTGGCGTCGTCCCCATCGGCTTCGTTGCGAAATTTCGCCCCCAGGCTCAGAAACAATTGCTGAGCCATGGTGTTGTTACTGAATTTATTGATGTCACGGATAATCTCAGCCAAATCCGGCGAATAGGCCTTGGCCAGCAATCGAGCGTTACTGGGCACTACTTCTTCGCGGTCCCTGCCCAGAATACTGCCGCCCAACTCTTGCCAAATGGCACGCACCGCACCGGCGGTATAGGTCGGGTGGTCCAGCAATGACAGGTAGGTCTGAGAGCTACAGCCCTGCCCAAGTTGGCCACTGATAATCACGTCGATGCTGCCATCGACCCGAGGGGTCGGGGTGTAACGGACGTCGCCAGTGCAAGTGTCAGACGCCAGCGCCTTGACCTGGTTGTCGAGATGGATGCTGGCAATTGGAGGCTCTACGGACACCATCACTTTGCCCGCGTCGTTATGTGCAATAAAGCGTAGCGCTTTGAGATTGACCATCAGCGCGTCGGGCTTGACCAGGAATGGTTGGTTTTCGTCATTGCCGTCATCGTTGAACACGGGCAACAGCGGCCGTATGAAATAACTGCGATCCAGCACCAAATCCCCCGTGACCTGCAGCACACCGTTAGCGCGTAAGTCGCGCAGCAGCAGCCAGAGCTTTTCCATATTTAATTTAGGATCACCGCCGCCTTTAAGGTAGAGGTTACCGTGCAGGACGCCGTTACTTACGGTGCCGTCAGTAAAAAACTCAGTCCTCCACTGGTGGTTCGGGCCAAGTAATTCCAGTGCGGCATAGGTCGTCACCAGCTTCATGGTCGACGCCGGGTTGACCGAAACATCAGCGTTGTAAACTGTAGCAATGCCCGGTCCGCTGAGCGGCAAAGTGACTAAGGAAAGTGCGTCGTTTCGAAGTTTGGCGGCCTGCAGGGCCTGTTGAACTTTGGGCGGGAGCGAGGTGCTGATCGGGGCGGCGGCGGCGGGCATGGCCAAGGGAAATAAAAGACTGACTAATAACAAGGGGCGAAAAGATTTGATCATTGGAAATAAAGCCCTACTGCTGAGAAGGGAAATGAAGAGGGCATGGATGGATTCCCTCGTTGATAGTGATGTGTCGACGTAAAGACGGCGATTCAAAATGCTGCTCCATTGACGGTCGATGTGTCAGCAGAATGGACCACCTCGGCGCCGGAATGGGCGGTATTATGCCCCAGCCTGGGGTGAGTTGTGCCGATGAAACACCGTCCATTCGGCAATTTTTCTTCGATAATTCGCTATTTTTTTGGCCTTGAGCGACCTCCCGGATGAACATCCAGCACTGAGGCGGGCATTTAGTCGTCCAAGCTGGTAGAGTGCCGCCCGTTATTACTTATGAGGATTGTTCCATGGCCACTAACCGTTCCCAGCGTCTGCGCAAAAAACTCTGCGTTGATGAATTCCAAGAGGTTGGTTTTGAACTCAACCTGGACTTCAAACAAGACCTGGATGATGAGGCTATTGATGCCTTCCTCGACGCATTCCTGACGGAAGCCATGGATGCCAACGATCTGAACTACGTTGGCGGTGAAGACTTTGGTCTGGTGTGCCTGAAGAAACGTGGCTCTGTTAACGCAGAGCAGCGTGCAATAGTCGAAGGGTGGCTCAAAGCCCGTAGCGAACTGACAGAAGTGACAGTCAGCCCGTTGATCGACGTTTGGTACCCGGAAAAGGCGATCAATCCGGTTGCCTGATCAACGCTGATACATAAAGCAGGCTCAATGCCTGCTTTATTCCGAAGAGCGCAATGCCTTCGCGATCTTCCTGTTTAATTCCTTGATTCCACACCCGCTTTTTTCAATAGACTCGTTTTATCGACGGCATCGATTTGCTGTGGCTGTAAAAAGCTTTCCGCATAGCGCTGAAAAATATCCGCTTGAATGAAGAGCTCGAACAGTGGCGGATCAATGTGCTCGTCGACACACATCTGAGCCATGATCGATAGCGCCTCACTCAGGCTTTTACCTTTTTTGTAAGGCCGGTCGGCGGCGGTTAGCGCTTCAAAGATGTCAGCGATGGCCATCATTCGTGCGGCGATGCTCATTTCGGCGCGCTTCAAGCGTTTGGGATAACCTGTGCCGTCCATTTTTTCATGGTGGCCGCCGGCGATTTCTGCAACGCCTTTGAGGTGTGCAGGGAACGGTAGACGACTTAGCATCAGTATGGTTTGCACCATGTGATGGTTAATGATGTAGCGCTCCTCATGGGTTAACGTGCCACGACGAATGCTCAGGTTATACAGTTCGCCGTGATTGAATTTGTACCTAGGTACATCCAGTTTAAAACCCCAGGGGTTGTCAGCGGGTATATCTTCGGCCTCAGCCCGTTCGATAAGGTGCTCAGGCCGGTCTGCCAGCAAGGTCTCTCTTGCAGGTAGCGCCGTAACAGGCTGACGGGACTGGCGGTTGTTCTCCTCCCAGGAAACGCCGATTCTGTCGTCCAGCGTACGCATCCAGCTGCGGGCTGCAATTTGCTGCAAGCGATGTAAATCCGAATCGTCCATGGCCTCTGCCCCAAGATTACTGCAAGCGACAAAACTGAAGTCGTCATCGAGTTCGGTCAGTTCGACGTCCCGGGTAGTTGCCAGCTCAAGCGAGTCACCACCCATTGCCAGTCCTTGCCAATAGGTGATCCAGGCGTCGCGTTTCAGCACCTCGAAGCGAGTGCGAATTTCATGAATGCGGTTGTGTAAGGTTTCAAGCTTGGTGGCTTTGTCGACCACATATTCGGGCGTGGTGACTTTGCCGCAATCATGCAGCCACGCGGCGATATGCAAGGTTTCCCATTCGTCTTCGGTGGGGTGAAAGTCGAGAAATGCCGGTTGTTGGCTCGCAGCGGCGGCGCGTGCCAACATGAGCGTCAATACCGGAACGCGCTGGCAATGGCCGCCGGTGTATGGGCTTTTAGCGTCGATGGCACCGGCAATTAGCTGGATGAACGAATCCAGCAGCAGTTTTTGGCGCGCCTGAAGGCGTTGGCTTTCGATACATATTGCCGCCGCCCCGGAGACCGCCTCGGTGAATGCAACCCGCTCTGGGCTGATTTTCTCCAGATCCGAGCGGGTTCCGGTATCTGTATGGATCAGATTTAGAACACCGATAGTTTCTCCATGCTGATTGCTCAGGTGAATAGCCAGTAGATGAACTCTAGGCGCCTCGATGGCCTGCATCAAACCTTGCAGATCATCGGCTTGCTCGAAACCCAATGCGACTACGGTGCTGCTTTTGCCTGTAATTAGCTGTTGCAGCCAGCCTGGCAGTTGACGATTGTTTAAATCATGGGCGCCTATGCCGTAGCGCTGCGGTTCGTTTTGAACGCCGAGCACGATGAGGCCGCTAGGCTCCAGGTATCCGCTTTCGCTATTGACCAAGTAAATCAAACCCGCTTGGGCTTGATTGATCGTCACGGTCTCGCAGAGAAGCTTTTGCAGCAACGTATCGAAATGAGTTTCGGCAGACAGGCTGGCGGTGATTCGTAGAAAACTGACCAGCGTTGCCTTCATCCGCGCCATAGACAAAGACAGTTGGTCGACTTCCAGCACTAACGATCGATGACTGGCCGGATGAGTAAAATCGAAGCCGCGAATCGCATCGGCTTCGCTTACCAGTTCTCGTAACGGTTTGACCATGATGCGTGAAATCACCCAGCCGAGCGGCAAACACACCAGGAGGGTGGTCAATGCTACCAGCGCCCCTTGCCATCGCAGCCGGATGGCGTCAGCCAGCAGCTCATCTGCGGGCACTAACATCGCCATTTGCAACCCGGATGAACCTCCCTCACTTAGTGGACTATGGGCGACTATCCATTCGCGATTGCCTGCTGTCAGGCGTTTGGAGTAATCGACACCCAATTGAAATAACCGGTTAAGCGCCGGGCTTAGGTCTTTGGCTTTGGCAAGGTGGGCCGTACCGCTTTCGATAATCAACTTCGAACTGTCAGGGTAAGCCACAGCATTGCCATCATTGTCGAACACCACCACCTCGGTACTGGCGGTGGCCTTATGCTTGGCCAACGTTGCAGACAGCGCATCAAGCGACAGGTCTGCTGCGATAACACTATCTGTGCCGCTACGACGGGCCAACGTAGTGCCCAGCACGTGACTTGAAAAAAAGACATAGGGTTCGGTGGTGATCTGATCAGTGCCTTCGCGGGCTCGCTTAAACCACTCCCGGTCACGCGGGTCGAAGCGTTCCTTAGGGTTTTCGTGCTTGTTGATCAAGTGCAGTGCAGCGTCGAAAAACAGCGATTGCGACCGTGGCAAGGGGTTGCCGGTGATGTGTTCGATACTCCAAACCTGGTATGAAGCGTTCGCCGGTGACTGGACGGACTGTTTAGCGGTGTCAGTTCGCAAAGGTCGGACCATGAAGAAGTCGCCATTGTTATAGCCGAGGTACAACGAAGCCAGATTGGGATCGTCCTGCAATGCCTGTGTAAAGGGCTTGAGCAATGCCAGCCTTTGTTCCAGCGTGGTGGCGTAGTTTAAATCGTAGGCCGCCAACAAGCTGAGCAGTTGGCGGATCGGTTGATAAGTGCGATTGATATCGGCTTCCACATCTTGGGCGATAGCGCTGAACAGAGTCTCACTGCTGGAAAGAATGATCTGCGAAGTCTGCCGGTAATTGAAGATGCCCAATACGACACCGGTAAACAGTAGCAACACGGTAAACATGAGGCTGATATGAATATGCAGGGGGAGCCGGCGTTGGTCAGGCAGGAGGTTCCGAGGCATCGCAATTCTCTCCTTAGTCGTGCGCTGCATAATTTTTCAGCATAGCCAAGTGTCACGGACATCGCCCGAATAGTGGCTAAATGATGATTTTTCTGATTAATCCAACTGCTTGCCCATGGTTATCTCATACGGAATCAGTCCACAAGAATGATAAAGCGCCTGGGCCGCCTTATTGTGGGCGAAGACATTGAGCTCCAGACAATCGACATCGTTGGTGCGAGCCCAACACTCAAGCATGCTCATCACTTCAGTCGCGTGGCCGCGACGCTGCGCTCTTGGGTAGATTTCCAAGTCATAAATAAACAATGTCTTGGCACCGTATTCCATGTGGGTGCCGAACCAGAGCACGCCAATGGCTTCGCCTTCAGTGGAGTGCAACGTAAACAAGTAGTGATTCGGCGTGTTGACCCCCTGTGGAAGCAACGTGTCCATCAAGCAGCTTTGTTGCAATGGAGTCAGGTCGGGCGGTTGCTTGTAGGTCAGTTGAATATCGTTGGCATACCCGGCGCTGGAGTGCGCCGCATAGCCACGAAATTGCTCGGCATTCATCTCGATCCATTGGGTGGTCATGTTCAATTCCTTTTGTTGGGGCTTAATAAGCGTCTATCTGTTGCAGGTAAAGGTCGTGTTCCAGTTCTTTCATTGCGGCGTTAATCGCGTTTCGATGCCCTTCGATGATTGCCTCTGACGCCCCTTGAGCACAGGCGTCCTCTAACTTTTCGCAGTGTTCAATCACCTCTTGTGCCTGGATGATCATTGCTGCCCCTTTGATTTTATGGGCCATTTCACTGAGGCTTTGACGATTGTCAGTGTTCCCAATCGCCGCCAACTCCATGCGATCCTCTTGGCTGCTGCTGAGCAATTGCGCCAGTAAACGACGGATCATGTGCGGCTTGCCACCCGTCAAAGCCTGGATGCCCTCGACACTGAATGCCGCAGTGCCGGTTTTGATGGACGGTGCCGATGACTTCGAACGACCACCTGGTTTTACGTTGGCCAGTGCTTGATTGAGTTCGTTCAGGCTGACGGGTTTGAATAAACAACCATCCATTCCGGCATCCCGACAGCGTTGGTGCTCCTCAGATTGAGCATTGGCGGTAAAACCGAGAACGGTACAGGGCTCAAGCGCGAACTGCTGTTCATGGGTACGGATGGCGCGGGTCAGGTCATAACCATTCATAACCGGCATGTTGCAATCGGCCAGAACCAGATCGAACTGGCCATCAATCCAAACTTGTAGCCCATCCGCGCCATGTTCTGCCGACTGAAAAAGGTGCCCCAGAAAGCCTAGTTGTTGACACATCAATAGTCGGTTTGCTGGATGATCATCGACAATTAGAATGTTCAGCGGCGTGCTGATTTCAGCGATCTCATCTCGCCGTTGCGCGGGAGTATGGAGCGGTTCCAGGGTGGTCAGCGTCAAGGCAATCCGGACCAATGTGCCTTGACCTGGCTGGCTGCTCAAACTCAACTGTCCTCCCATCATTTCACACAGACTGCGGCAGATAACCAGCCCCAGTCCCGCGCCGCTTCTGGCCAAGTGCCCGGAATTATCAGCTTGAGCGAAGGGTTGAAACAATCGATGTTGATCTTCTTCAGTGATGCCAATTCCGCTGTCCTGGATCAGCAATTGCACATGCAATACATGAGCGTCGGAACGGTCCTCTACGATCACGCTTATTTTGACTTGGCCCTGCTCGGTGAACTTGATGGCATTACTGAGCAAGTTTGAAAGGATCTGCTTAAACCGTAATGGGTCGAGCAGAACGTCGACATTGATACGGCTATCGAGGTCGAGCAGCAGGTTCAGGCTTTTTTGTCGGGCGAGGCCGTCAAATACGCGTACCACCGACTCCACCAACTCGCGTAGATTCGCCCGTTCAGGACAGAGGCTCAGGCGGCCAGATTCAATCCGGGCGATATCTAGAATGTCACCAATCAACTCCAAAAGATCGCGGGCAGACGTGTAGGCCACCTCAATGGCAGGTCGGTCCAGATGACCTTGATCGGCCCTTTTTAGCGCAAGTTCGAGCATGCCAATGACCGCATTCATGGGCGTGCGAATTTCATGGCTCATGGTTGCCAGGAAGGTCGTTTTGGCTCGGCTGGCGGCGTCCGCCTGATCCTTGGCCCAGCTCAGGTCTTCCATCAATTGGCGGCGCTCGCTGATATCGATCCAGCCGCCGATGACGCCCTGGACTTCTCCGAGCGAATCGCGAAAAGGCAAAATCCAGTGGTAGATGGTGAGTTGCTGGTCGCCGATCTGCAATGCGCGATCAAGAATCAACGAAGTACCTTCCGCCATTACCCGATGATAATCAGCGGCGAACTCCCGCGCCTCGAATGCATTGCTCAACCCGCCGTCCATCACATTCTTGCCTATAACGTCTTCACGCTTAGCCGAAAATGCGGCCAGGTAGCTGTCGTTACAGGTTTGCAGCAACCCATCACGGTCACGGACATAAATAGGGTGCGGCGTGCCATTCAATAACGTACGCATGAATTCAAACTGATCATTTAATGCACGCTCAGCCACTTCGCGCTTTTTAATCTGGCGGCGCATGTAGGCATTCCACGCCAGTGAGCCCAGCAATAACAGCCCAGTGCCGATCACGATCTGATAAATCAGCTCATGGTAATTACGCCAATAACCGCCACTGGGAGGGACATAAGCCCGCCATCGGTTGTTGATTATTGCCAAATCCTCAGGAGCAATGCTGGAGAGCGCCTTGTCGAGAATCGAGCTGAGTTCTGTTGCATCACGTGCGGTGGCCATCGAAATACGGGCTTGGTCGTCACCGACCGTGGCGCTCATCTGCAATTTATCCTCGAACAATTGTGAGGACAAAAAATAGTTAGCACTGGGCAGCGAGACAACCGCGCCTTGGACTTGCTGCTGAGCAAGCATGTCCAAGGCCTGAAAAGGATTGTCTGTTTCCACCACCTGAATGCCAGGGTGTTCTCGCCGAATAAAGGGTAAGGTCGGACTGTCTTGAATAATAACCAGTCGTTTGCCGTCGAACTGATCCAGGCGAACTGGGCTATCAGGCTCTTGGCGAGTGACCAGAACGAATGACGTGTCCAGATACGGGCGAGTGAAGCTGAATCGGCTTTCCCGCTCATCGCTGGGGATCATTGTGCCAATGATATCCGCTTGACCTGCACTGACCTGTTTCATCATTTCGGCCATGCTTGGAACGCGTTTGACCTCGAAATTCAGCCCTGTCCGGAGTCTGATCAAATCAAGTACGTCAGCGGTAATTCCTCGAAAATTACCGCTGGCGTCCAGAAATGTGAGGGGCGCATAGGCCTCGTTAATGAGGACATGCGCCACTGGATGTTGTGCAATCCAGCGCTCTTCACGCTGGGTTAGTTGTAATTTTTGGTCCGTGAGGAGCAGATCGGTGCCCGCATTCCAACGTTTTGAAATACTTACCCGTTCGACGATAGGAATCGCTTTGAGCACTTTATTGACGATATCCAATAACTGGGTATCGTCGTCGCGCATGGCAAAACTGAAGCCGTCCGCCTCATGTTTACCAAAACTAGCCATCTGGACGTTGTTCAGATAGCCCTTGTTAATCAGGTAATGGGTTGAAATTGTATCGCCCAGAAAAACATCTGCCTGATTGAAAGCGACTGCATTGATCGCGCTTTGAAACGATGGGTAGATCTGCAAGAGCGCGTTGGGGTAGAGCGCTTTGACTTCCTCGCGCGGCAGATAGTGATAAACCATGCTTACCCGCATGCCTGCCAACCCCTCAGAAAGGGGGCGAGTTTCTCCCGTGCGGGTAACCAATACAGGTTGGTCAACGGCGTAGGGCAGGGACAGCGTGAGGTGCTTGCCTTGCGCTTCAAAACCATTTGCGCTTCCGAGCAGGTCAATCTGTCCTTCGGTTAAAGCCTCAATTGCCGCCTCTCTGGATTCAAAGCGCAAAACCTTAATCTGCATATCCAGTGCGTGAGCAAGAATGCCAGCGTAATCAGCCGTAAACCCTTCGTAATCGTGACCAGTGAGTGTCATGTCGAACGGCGGATAGTCGGGAGCTGAGGTCCCTAGCCTCAGCTCTCGTTTGTTTTGCAGCCATTGCCATTGCGCCCTGTCGAGCCGGGTATCCATATGGCTTGGGCTAGAGCGGCTTAACAGCCCGTAATTCTGAGGCACAGGATTGGCTGCCTGCGCGCTGACACTCAAGCACATGCAACCGAAAAGCTTCATATAGTCCATTAAGTGCTTCGACATCCGGTCTCTCACACTAGCGCGTTGCGTTTTGCCAGCTCGATAAGTTCTACCAGGGTTTTTACCCTGAGTTTTTGCATCAGGCGAGTTTTGTAGGTGCTGACGGTCTTATTGCTAAGAAACATTCCTTTGGCAATCTCCTTATTGGTTCTGCCTTGGGCGAACAGCTGCAATACCATGAGTTCGCGGTCGTTGACCAGTTTGAATAACTCTATTTCAGAAGGCGGTCCTTCTGCCCGAGATACAGGACTCAGAGCTTGGCTCGGAAAGTAATTGTAGCCCGATAATACGGCTCTTACCGAGCTGAGTAACTCACTCAAGTCTTCCTGCTTGCATACATAACCGGCAGCGCCTGATTGCATGCAACGTATAGCAAAAAGATTGGGGGTTTGCGCTGTCAAAACTAGAATTTTTGACGGCAAGTTCATTGCGTTGAAGCGAGCCAATACCTCCAGTCCGTCGAGCTTGGGGATACTGATGTCGAGGATGATCAGGTCTGGCAGGCATTCGCGGACCATTTGCATGGCATCAACGCCGTTATCCGTTTCTCCTACCACTTCATAATTTTCGTTTTCCAATAACATCCGGACCGCGAGGCGAATAACAGGATGATCGTCGATGATAAAAACCGAGTGCATAGTTAATTTCCATACAAGCAAAGAGTAAAGCGCGCACCTTAGCTTAGAAGCTTGGGTTGGCGCATGAACCTACAGGGCCGCTAAGTGGATATAGGAAGTTTCCTACAAAAATTAACGTACTTACGTACACAAATGCTCAAAATCCCTAAGGCGATGTTTAATTTCGGGTAGTCATATTGTGTGGATTCGATATTGAAAAACACCCGGTTTATAGCGTTTCGGAATTATCCTACAAATATTTAGGTATCAGCCTACATATAGGAGTTGTTTATTTTGGCAATCGCCTAGGCGCTGATAGATGAGCGGTTGTTGAAAGTGTTTATTCCGGCTGTTGACGCTATTTTGGCCGCCCATGGTAGTTCCCATCTGTGCTTGTCAGTAATTCGGTCAGGGCTTGAACCTGTAACGGTTTGCTTAAGCAACCGAGCAAGGGTAGGCGAAGCAATCGGGCTTCCTGCTCTAGCTCCAGGAGTTGCTCCTCACATAGTCCACTGAGCAATATCGCTCTGTGAATCAGGCCTTGTTGACTGGCCAATATGATTAGCTCCAGGCCTGTCAGGTCAGTCAAGCACTGGTCGCAAAGCAGTATATCGTAGGGCTCAGTGGTCGTTTCCATGGCCTGCATCGCTTCAGCAGCACTCAACACTGGGGTTAGCCTGAAATAACCTTGGTTGTTCAGGAGTATTTGAGTGGCAATCAGTTGGAAAGGGTGATCTTCGACTAGCAGGATGCGCAGGTTGGTTTTTGACATCAAAGTATTCCGAGCTAATTCGAGGGCGCGACATGCGCGTACCCACCAAGAGCAGTCGTTGCTCGTTAGCTTCAGGTACTTGATGGCCTGTCGGTATCGAATACGACCACTGCGTCTGGTTAATAATTCGCCCAGCCGGCGACGGCCAGGATTAGCTCGAATTATTCGGCAGCAGAGCTTATTGAGCGATAAGACGTTTCTGTTCTCGATGTAGGTCGTGTCTTTAATTGTAGGGCGGGGGAGCCTTATTAAAGATCGGCCGCCGGATGATTATGCGCGGAAACTGGGACACGCCTCATCCGGTCTCACCGCTCAAGAGGTTAAACCGGCCCTGATCGGCCGGTCATTTCACCTGCCATCTCACTGGCATAACTGTCGGTCATGCCTGCAATAAAGTCGATCATTCGCAGAAATGAGGTGTGTAGCGGCCAGCGGGGGGCAGGTGCATTGTTGCCGAGGAGGTCAAGAATACGTCGGTGTTTGAATGAGGGTGTACGACCACCAAATTGCTCAAGCGCCGCGCCGCAAAAAGCATTCAGTAAAACCTCAAGGGTGGTGTAGGCACCTATTTCATGCAGCGTCTTGCGCTTGTCCTGAAAGATTTTCTTTCGGGCCATGTCTTTGGCATCAAGGACACATCGCTTGGCGGGACCATGCATGTGCTCCACCAGATCGCCACTCAGGGTGCCGGCTAATAGTGCCTCCTGTTGTTCGACGAACGCGCGGGCAGCAGCGTTCGTCAGGTGTTCGATGGCTTTTCCGCGCAGAATGGCCAGCTTGCGCCGACGTGAATCGTTCGCCCCTAACTGGCGATAGGTTTCCGGAATATCATCACCCACCAATCCAAGAAGTAACGACTCGACTTCCGAATAGTCGAGCAAATCCATCTCCAGACCGTCTTCGAGGTCGATCAAGGCGTAACAGATGTCATCCGCTGCTTCCATCAGGTAAACCAATGGATGGCGCGCCCAGCGTTGCTCTTCGAGCTGTGGTAAGCCGAGTTTGTGCGCAATCTGTTCCAGAATGCTTAACTCGCTCTGATAGCAACCAAATTTGTGTTTTTTGTAACCCAGGGAGTCTGCATGTCGCGCGGTCCATGGGTACTTCAAGTAAGTGCCCAATGTTGCATACGTCAGCCGGGTTCCTCCGTCGAATTGATGATATTCCAGTTGAGTGAGTACCCTGAAACCTTGAGCATTACCTTCGAAATTTAAAAAATCATTGCGTTCAACTTCGCTCATGGCGTCTAACCAACCACGCCCGGCGGCCTGCAAGAACCAATGGCGAATGGCGTCTTCACCGGAATGGCCAAACGGTGGATTACCGATATCGTGAGCGAGGCAAGCCGATTGCACGACCATGCCAAGATCGCTGGGCTCACACCAGTCGGGCAGTGCATCACGAATGGTTTCGCCTACTCGCATGCCTAGCGAACGCCCGACGCAACTGACTTCCAGCGAGTGAGTCAAGCGCGTATGGATGTGATCGTTGCTGGTAACCGGATGGACCTGAGTCTTGCGGCCCAGGCGTCGAAACGCACCGGAGAAAATGATGCGGTCATGATCTTTATGGAACGGACTGCGGCCCAGTTCCTGAGGGCTGTGTACGGGTTTGCCAAGTCGCTCGCGGTTTAACAGGGTTTCCCAATCCAAGACCTTTACTCCACTTGTTGAATGCGCCTAGCTTCCCGGTTCGGTCGTTCAGCTGCAAGCGCTGGGAGAAGATCTCGCTGTACCCGGATGTCGGATTATCGCGCCGTAAGGGCGTGATAATGCTCATCGGGAGTCGCCTGTCATTCGAGTTACAACCCCGCAGCGTCAATATCGATCAACAGCAACCGCTGACCATTGTCAAAAAACTGTCCGGCAGTCAGGCAATACTGGTTACTTGTCGCGTCGCGATAGGTATTGGACATGTTCAACCGTCTGTCATCCCATCCTTCTGCCAGTAATTGATAAAAATAGGGGCGCCACGACCAGTTGTGACCCAAGTAACTGGCATCTGCTTGCCATGCGCCGTTGCGCCATTCCAAATTGGGCGTCAATTGAGTTCCGTGACGATCGCATTGGTAGAACCGCAGAAACCAGGGGTAGTCATGTAGTTGCGGTAGATCACTAATGGGGGCGAGACCTTCCGCCCAGCTTTGCAGCAGATTCATCAGTTTGCTCAATTGCAGACGTAACGTCATGAGTCGTGCGCGCTCTTCCACCTTTTTCAGTACATAGCGGTCACGCAGTTCGCCGAATCGCCTGACAAACGCGTCGGTAGGGAAGAAATCCAACTCGCCTTTGGCAAATAGAAAACCTTGTACGTACCGTGACCCGCACTCCAAGGCAAAATCCAATTCAGCATCGGTTTCCACGCCTTCGGCGATAATCCAGCATCCAGTCTTTTCAGCCATTTGCGCCAGCGCTTTTACCACATCGCTACTTGGCCCCCCCCTCGCGGCGGCCTGAAACAGACGCATGTCTAGTTTCAAAATGTCTGGTTGTAACGCCAGCACCCGATCCAGCTGGGAATAGCCTGCGCCAAAATCGTCGATAGCAATACGTGCGCCCGCTTCTCGATATTGTGCGACGACGCTGGCCAAGCGCTGACTGTCGCCGACTAGCTCTGTGATCTCGAAGACAATGCGCTGCGGTGACACACCACGACGCTGCAATTGTTTAAGACTAGGTAACGGCTGACCTGGCCGCAATCGGCTGATCCAGCGTGGCGAAATATTCAGGCTCAAAAACCAGTCGGCAGGGACTTCATGCAAGCGGCTTAGAGCATTGTCGCGAATGGCACGATCAAGGCGGCGAAGAATGGCTGGAGAAATTCTGGGGTCAGCGAATAACGGTCCGACTGATAGCAGCTGACCATCAGGTTGAAGCAGGCGACCCAAGGCTTCGACACCGGCAATTCGGCCTGTTGCGGTATCGATGAACGGCTGAAAACAGGCTAGCGGTTGCCCATCGATCACGGAACCTCCTTAGTGGGTCCAAAAAAGGGTCCGCCGAATGGGCAGGACCCGTCACCTCATGGCGAGCCATAAGGTGATCAAGTAGGTAACGCTTAGCAAGAATGCAGCCAGAAAGAGCAATTAGCGTTTGGGCGGTGAACCCTGTAATACCAGTTTTATCAACGGCATAAGAGTGGTGCCCAGCTTGACTAGGCGAGAGACGCTATTGAGGCCACCAGCTTTAGTTCCCTTGCCGCCGAGGAAACCGAGTAAGGCGACAATGCCCATGCCCCAGAGCGGAGCATGTTTAATTCCAAGTACGCCTTGCCAATCTTGACTCATACCGCGTACTCGACGCAGGGGTTGCAGCAATTGGCC
This sequence comes from Pseudomonas sp. 10S5, assembly GCF_035019745.1. NCBI lineage: Bacteria > Pseudomonadati > Pseudomonadota > Gammaproteobacteria > Pseudomonadales > Pseudomonadaceae > Pseudomonas > Pseudomonas sp. 10S5. The sequence goes on along the minus strand of NZ_JASJVL010000005.1, from coordinate 157,739 downwards.
CGTCTCGTGACGAATTTCCTGGCGGTGCATTTCCATCCGTAAACGGATCAGCGCCTTGCGAAGTTCACGTCGAGAATTAGGTTGCGCTTCAATTAGGCTCATGGCATCAGTCGCTCGCGGTCATTGGCCAATTCTTCTAGGGTTGCGTTAAACGGCGATGACTCATCAAAAATCGCCGATTTTAGTCGCATGCCGCAGAAGGCCGCGGCTAAGGTGTAAAAAACACACAAACCCATAATGCCGGCGAGCCGGTAGGTGTCCCACACCAATATCAGTACGAGCGCCGACAAACCAATGAAGAGCAATAATGCAAACACCAGCGCCAAGCCAGCAAACAGGAACAGGCTGACAGTGCGTGACTTTTGCTCTTGCAGTTCAATGCCGAACAGTTCGACATGGCTGTGCATTAAGCCCAGAAACGCAGCACCCAAGCGCCGCGGAGTAGATATAGGGTCCGCCGGTGGTGGACCTGATTCCGTACCCAAAGCCATCGCCGTCAGCGCCTGGTAGCCAGAAGACCCAGCAAGAACCCAACGCCAGCTGCAATGCCAACGGATTGCCATGGATTGCTCTGGACATAGTCTTCAGTGGCCACCACCGCCGCCATGCCGCGTTCGCGCAGGGATTCCTCGGTTAGTTTCAGTGTTTCCCGCGCCTTTAACAGGCTTTCGTGTATCTGACCCCGCAACTCGTCAGCCTGATCACCCGCCAACGTCGCGGTGTGTGCCAGCAGCTTTTCCGTGTCACTGACCAACGTCTGAAAGTCAGCCATCAGTATTTCCTGAGCGTTCTGCGCTGTAGTGCGGGCCATGGTTATCTCCGTTTGGTGGCTTCTGGTGCTTCGAGTCTAACCGTTTACTGAAGGTTCATTTCAATCGCAAGCCTCTAACTCAGCATGGGTGGGTATCGGACTTGCTTTTCATTGGTGCGCCATGAAGCGCTAACGCGCTTAATAAGGGCAAAGGCCATGGCAATATGACCCAGACCTGATGCTCCCACTGAAAATTTTTTAGAAAATCCCAATAGTAAGAACGACAGCCTGATTTACTCGCGCCCATTTCATACACACTAAAATACCCGGGAGACAAGACAGCTCAGTTTTGTTGCGTATCAATGACCACCGATCTGTTTTGGTGCTTTTCGAGAAAATATTTTTTTTGCATTACGCTCCATGGACGGGATCAGCCTATGAACGAATTATCGGCAGTGCGCGGGCATGCTTGCGGCCTTACTGGGTGGCTTCCTCGTTTATGGCGGGATCAAGCTGGTGACAGGGCTGCGCTTGGGTCAGGGGAAAGGAGCACTACGGCGCCGACCTGTCGACCCACAAAATCGGGTCGGCGAGTCCGGATTGAATTGGGAATTTGAGCTCGACTCACTTATTAACACGGGCCTAAAATAGCGCCTCTACAATCCTTCTACATCTCTGTTTAAAGGTGTATCCATGCCTCCTGAATGCCAGCTATTGGGCACCCTCGGGTGTCACTTGTGTGAAGTCGCCGAAGCAGAACTGCTGCCGTTGGTGGAGCACGGTTTGATGGTCGAGCTGATCGACATCGGTGAAACTGAAGCGTTGTTCGAAGACTACGGGCTGCGCATTCCGGTGCTTAGGCGTATCGATACCGGTGCCGAGCTCGATTGGCCTTTCGATGCCGAGCAGGTTGTGGTTTTTCTTCGTTAGACCTTCGTAGGGATAGTGAATAGCCAACTGTAACGGCTATTTTGCGACATTCTTGCACAAGCACTTGGTCTGCAATCTCTGATTCGTTAGCTGTACGTATATACAGTTTGGCGAATTTTTTCTATGCTGTTCGCCATTCCGACACCCGCGTCGTGAGTGCGGCATTCGCGCGTTGTCGAGCTGTCCTGCACTGCTAACGGCTATGGCTCGGCACTTGACAGCGCAGCCCAATCGCGATTGAACGAATGTAAGAACACACAGAGAGCAACAGCATGGTCAATGTTGAACAATTGAAAAATAGCGTGAATCGCATGTCGACCGAAGTGGTTAGCGAAGCTGTGCTTGAGCTACGCATGGACGGTTTGGTTACTGAAGGGAAAACCCCCTTTACCAAAGTGCATTTCAACACCTGTTTCGCAGAAATCGAAGCGTTGTTTCAGCGTGCCGGGTATCACCGTCAGCTGGATGTGGTCGGTTATCAGGGCTTGTTGTATGCGTTGTACGACCCCGCGCGCTGGGAAGCGGTGGATGTGTTGCGTTGGTTGAAAGAGTTTACCGAAGCCGCCGCAGCGCAAAGCCCCGTTTTAGCCCGGTGCTGAAAGCCTGGCGATGGTGCGGCTATTAGATTTTAGGTCAACCGTTGCGCGATAATGCGCAACCGGCCAGTTAAGGGCCGCCTGCTGCTGAGCCCATTTTATGTCCGAGTCAAATTTTTCCCCCGCTCACGCTCAGGCCAGTACTCTTTACTTGCCTGCGGGGCCTTGGGGCACGGTTCTGGAGTGTTTGTGCGCGCACTTTTCGGCAATCAGTCACGAGCAATGGCTGGATCGCATCGCCAGGGGCAGAGTGCTGGACGCCAACGGCTTGCCTATCAGCTTGGCCCTATCCTACAAAGAAGGCCTGCGTATTCACTATTTTCGTGAAGTCCTGAACGAAACACCTATCCCGGTGCTGGAGAATATTCTGTATGCCGATGAGCACTTGGTGGTGGCGGACAAGCCGCACTTTCTACCGGTGACTCCTGCAGGTGAGTATGTGGAGCAAACGCTACTGCGACGGTTGATTCGCCGATTGGATAACCCCAACCTGGTTCCCCTTCATCGAATTGACCGCCACACGGCGGGTCTTGTGTTGTTTTCGGCGAACAAGAACAGCCGCTCAGCGTATCAGTCGTTGTTTCCGACCCGCCAAATCAATAAGCGTTATGAAGCTATTGCGCGGGCGCTGCCTGAAGTTGAATTTCCACAGGTGCATACAAGTCGTTTGGTAGCCGCAGAGCCATTTTTTCGAATGCGCGAAGCTGAGGGCACGAGTAATACCGAAACGCGTATCGAGGTCAGTGAACGCAATGGCGAATTTTGGCGTTATGGCTTGTACCCGGTGACGGGCAAGAAGCATCAATTACGCGTGCACATGGCCGCATTGGGTGCACCCATCTGTAATGACCCGTTTTATCCAGAAGTCGTTAAAACGGTCGAGGATGACTTCAACCAACCTTTGAAGCTCTTGGCCCAAGGCTTGCGCTTTATCGATCCATTATCCGGGGACATTCGGTTCTTCGAGACCGGTATTGAGCTGAAGTGGTGAGAGCACAAGCTGCATTCCGCTGTGGCGATGCCACTATTTAGTGAATTGTGTTGAACGAAAGTGCATTGGTTATCGGGTTGCTGTTACTTTGATGGCATATGAAAAAACAGCAGCCTTCTGTGCCGCCGGTCCATAGTGATCTGCGTGCCGCTACTTCTCACCTGCATCGACGCCTTGATGCACGTTTACCTTTTTTCACCACTGACATCGCCGTGTATCGGCGCATTATGCAGGCCTACTACGGGTTCTATTTGCCCTTCGAAACCCTGCTTGCCGCGTCCGCGTCGACCATACCGGGCATGGGCTGGGCACAACGGCTTAAGACTCCAATTTTAAAGCAGGATTTACTCGCGCTTGGATTGACCTTTGGGGAGATTGACGCGCTGCCATTGTGCAAAATTCTACCGGGGGTTGAAACACAGGCTCAAGCGCTAGGTGCGCTGTATGTCGTGGAGGGTGCGACGTTGGGTGGTCAGGTGTTACGGGGCATTATCAAAGCGAAGGTTGGCGTCGAATCCGCTACGGGTGGGGCATTCATGGACGTCTATGGCGCTGAGACCAGAAATTTATGGCAAGGTTTTTTAACTTGTCTTTCGTGCATACAAGAACCTGAAGACATTGCACAAACCGTAGCAACAGCCCAACAAACGTTTATCTGCTTCGAAGGATGGCTAGAGCAATCAGATGTGTTGCAATGACCCGTTTGAAACGACCGTTGGCAGAGGCGTTTTTAATCCACATGGGCCATGTCGAACCCTCAGCGGCCGTTGTTAGTTCATAGCGAGCCGGGCAGGTCAGTGCTTTTGCTTGAGCACTGAGGTCGCACTAACGCAAAAAAAAACCCGCACATGGCGGGTTTTTCAATGTTTCGGGCGATGTACCAAAGACCCGAACGCTCAGATGGTCGGGGAGACAGGATTCGAACCTGCGGCCTTCTCGTCCCGAACGAGACGCGCTACCGGGCTGCGCTACACCCCGAAATACCGGCCCGCCTAACTGACCTTCCGGGTCAGTTGCGTCGTTTCACTTGCAGCACAAGTCACAAGCGATACTGTCAAAAATTGAACTGTTGAACCTATAACTCTTTAACGGTCCGAACCTGGTCTTTGTTCACCCGGGTCTCTTTGCCATCTAGCTGCTTAAATTCATAGAAGCCGGTGTCTTCATCGAATTTTGGCTTATCAACAGCCTGGATTTCGCGACCGTCATTTAGAGTGATTACCGTAGGAGAAGCACAGCCGGCCAGGCTGGCCACGCTCAGTGCGAGCAGGAAGGCGGCAGTTAGGGTCCGTTGAGTCATTACAAGTCTCCGTGAGGGAATGCTTTTTGGGTTCGAGCTTACGAGCTTGAGACGTATACATTACCGGCAAGTTCCCTGGAGGGTGCAATGAGTATTCAATCGTCGGCATAACAACCGGTGGGCCTGATAATTTAACGCTGTGATATAACACTTGGCTGTTCCCCTCTCTCTGGATTGAGCCTATGAAAGCGAAGGCTGATACACCTTTTGTTCCTTTGAATATCGCGGTATTGACGGTCAGTGACACCCGTACCCGTGAAACCGATACGTCAGGTCAAGTGTTTGTTGATCGTCTGACTGAAGCGGGTCACAGCTTGATCGAACGTATATTGCTCAAGGACGACCTGTACAAAATTCGTGCTCAGGTAGCGACCTGGATTGCCGATGATGACGTTCAGGTTGTGTTGATTACGGGTGGCACCGGCTTTACCGGGCGCGATAGCACGCCGGAGGCGGTGGGTTGCTTGCTGGATAAAAAAGTCAATGGCTTTGGTGAGTTGTTTCGACAGATATCCAGGGACGATATTGGTAGCTCAACTGTGCAATCCCGTGCGTTAGCCGGGTTGGCCAATGGCACTTTGGTGTGCTGCCTGCCGGGTTCAACCAACGCGTGTCGCACCGGCTGGGACGGTATCCTGGCCGAGCAATTGGATTCACGTCATCGCCCGTGTAATTTCGTTACCCATCTCAAGCAGGCTGAGCCCTGCGAAACCCGTGGGTAAATCGACATGAAAAGCACTGAAGCCCGGCCGTTGATGCCAGTCGAAGTTGCCATTGTGCGCTTGCTGGAGATGGCTGACGCAACGCCTATCCTTGAGTGTGAGCTAGTTTCATTGGCCAATGCGCAGGGGCGGGTGCTGGCTGACGAATTGGTTTCTACTCTGGATTTACCTCCATGGCCCAACAGCGCCATGGACGGTTATGCACTCAGGGTGTCTGATTGGACAGGTGAGCCATTGCCGGTCAGCCAGCGGATCTTTGCCGGGCAAGCCCCAAGCCCGTTATCCCCTGGCACCTGCGCCCGCATATTCACAGGCGCACCGGTTCCGGCGGGTGCCAATTGTGTGGAGATGCAGGAAAACGCCGAAGTGTTAGCTGATCAGCGGGTGCGGTTCATCCAGCCACTGAGCGCTGAACAAAACATCCGACCGCAAGGCCAGGAAACGACTGTCGGCGAGCAAGTGCTGACGGCAGGTACGCGCATGGGGCCCATTGAATTGGGCCTTGCAGCCTCGTTAGGCTTGGCGCATCTGAACGTTGTCCGTCGTGTGCGAGTGGCGGTGTTATCTACCGGTGACGAGCTTGTCGAGCCTGGGCTTCCATTGGCACCAGGGCAAATCTACAACAGTAATCGGGTGCTGCTGTGTAGTTGGCTGCAGCGCCTGGGTTGTGAAGTGGTAGACGCAGGGATCTTGCCAGACGATCTCGAGAAAACCCGAACTGCACTGGGAAGCCTCAGCCATGTAGATTTGATCCTGTCGACGGGCGGCGTGTCGGTGGGCGAAGCGGACTTTCTCGGGCACGCCTTGCGAGAAGACGGTGAGTTGTCATTGTGGAAATTGGCGATAAAACCGGGTAAACCCCTAACCTTTGGCCATTTTCAAGGCATTCCGGTAATCGGCCTACCAGGCAATCCGGCTTCGACATTGGTGACCTTTGCGCTCCTTGCCCGGCCTTATCTGCTGCGCCGCCAAGGTGTGACGGATGTGGCCCCGCTGCAATTTTTGGTGCCTGCCGGCTTCACTTGGAACAAGCCCGGTGAGCGACGAGAATACCTGCGCGGACGAATGGAGCACGGACGAGCGGTGTATTACCGCAACCAAAGTTCGGGTGTTTTGCGCAGCGCGGCTTGGGCTGATGGACTAATCGAAGTACGAGAAGGCACGACGGTTGCTGAAGGTGATTGGTTGAATTTCATCCCGTTAAGTGAGGTTTTTGCCTGAGCCGGCGTTGACTAACCATCACGACTGGCTCCTGCCAATCGCAGCTTTTGACTGCGTCTACACACTGGTGCCATTCACAATCCTTTCTGAGCGAAGTTGTTCGCGAGGTATCGTGACTGACACCACACACCTTCCGCTAGCACGTTAGCTAAAAAGGTGATGCACATGCAGCAGACGGTTGGCGCAAGCCATCTCTCCGGTTAGTCCTTCGCCGATTCTTCATCCATCCGATCAGCTTCGAAGAGTTTCGCCAACTCAGCTCTGGCTTCACGCGCGGTTTGCATGACTTTAGCAGCGTCGTCATACACCAGATGCTGCGCATTAAGTACTTGTTCATCGTGGTGTTTGAATCGGTTTATTCGCGCGTCGGCCTGAATCTGGCTAAGGCCTAAACCGACCAGCGTGCGACGGCTCATTTCCAGGCTGGAATAGAAGGTTTCGCGCACAGCCTGCGCACCGACATCCATCAAACGATGCACGTGCTGGCGGTTACGTGCTCTGGCGATGATTTTCATTTTTGGGTATAACTTGCGTACTAATTCGGCGGTCTTGATATTTGTGTCAGGGTCGTCGGTAGCGATGATAAAAAATTCCGCTTGATCGACCTTGGCAGCGCGCAAGATCTCCGGGCGCAGCGGGTCGCCATAAAAAACCGGCATATGCCCAAAGCTTCGCGAGAACTCGATGGACTCCACGGAGGTGTCCAGCGCGACAAAAGATATTTTTTGAGCGCGTAATATCCGGGCAATGATTTGCCCCATGCGGCCCATACCCGCGATCACCACGCGGGGAGCATCGCTTTCGATATCGCGATATTTTTCCGGCACGACTTGCGCGACGACTTTTCGTTTAAGCAGGTGTGAAACCAGCAGTAATAATATCGGCGTCAGGGCCATGGACAGGGTAATGGTCAATACTAGAGTGTCGTACAACCGAGGCTCGAACAGTCCTTGATCGCGGCCGATCTTAAACACTACGAAAGCAAACTCACCGCCGGCTGCCAACACCACACCCAGGCGAAGTGCACTTTGCTGATTAAGGTCACCCGCCAATCGACCGATACAAAATAACAGCGGTAACTTCAGTAACATCAACAACAGCATCAAACCCAGTACCACACCGGGAACTCTAAACAACAGCTCAATGTTGGCGCCCATGCCGACGCTGATGAAAAACAGTCCAAGCAATAAGCCCTTGAACGGCTCAATCTGGGACTCTAATTCGTGGCGATATTCAGAATCAGCCAGCAGTAATCCGGCGAGGAATGCCCCGAGGGCCATGGAAACGCCCACCAAACTCATCAACCACGCAGTACCGATGACCACCAGCAAAGCGGTAGCGGTTGATACTTCCTGCAAGCCGGTTTTGGCCACGATGCGAAATACCGGCGTCAACAGATAACGCCCGCCGATCACCAGAATCACAATACTCCCTGCTACCTGCAGACCGTGGGTGAGATTGTCAGCATGACTAGCGTGGTCGTTGACTCCGGCGAGGAACGGCACCATTGCGATCAATGGAATAGCCGCGATGTCCTGAAACAGCAGAATGGCGAAGGCCAGGCGTCCGTGAGGGCTGTTGAGCTCTTTGCGCTCGGCTAGGCTTTGCAGTCCAAACGCGGTGGACGACAACGCCAATCCAAGTCCCAACACCACCGCGCTATTGAACGGCTGGTCGAAAGCGAATAACGCGACGCTGCCGATCGCCAAGCCGGTTACTAGCACTTGTGCCAACCCGACGCCAAACACCGACTTGCGCATCACCCACAAACGCCGAGGCGACAATTCAAGCCCGATGATAAACAACAGCAATACAACGCCCAACTCGGAAATATCGCTGACACTTTGCGGATTATCGATAAGCCCCAATACCGAAGGCCCGATGATTACCCCGGCAAACAAATAACCCAGCACTGCACCTAACTGCAGGCGTTTAGCTAAGGGAACGGTCACAACTGCGGCAAGCAGAAACACAACAGCGGCTTGCAGCAGGTTACCTTCGTGGGGCATTGGTGACTCCTTTGAGGCATGTTGTCGTAAAACGGGGGGGCATTAGAGCACGAAGGTTTATCCTTTTTGTTGCGGCACCACACTGATACGGGTCAGCCAACTGACTTTTTACAAAGGCAATTACAGCCGTCTGAGTGAGCAGAAACCCCCTCTGGCGCGCAGGTCAAAAAGTATACGAAGTAATTCCTGTCGCATTGGTCTATGCCGCAGTGAGTACGGCCGCCGGCACTCGTGATGAAAACTCCGAGATCGCCACTGAGGCAGGCTTTTTAAAGCTCAAAGCGCAGTAAATTAAAGCGATCGTGCCACACCAGACTATCAGCGGTACCATGGGCGAGCATTTGCGCAGTTGCAGATGATTTCTACGCACATTCAGGAATCCGTAATGACCAACAAACAGCGCTTGTCGTATTCGATTGTGATCGCCCTGGTGGTACTTGCGATCATGCTGGGCTTGTCACACCTGCAAAATACCGGTGCGATCACGGAAAAAACCTTTCAGTACATCGCCATAGCCGTGGCAGTCGTAGTGGTTGTTATCAACGGTTTCATGCGCCGCAAAGTAAAGTTCTGAGCTTAAATAGGCAGGTCAAGGGAGTTACGGATGAGTATTCGGATCGATGTGTCGCAAAGCCCAGGTGAAACTGAATACTTGGCGATTCTAAAACCGTTGCGGGCTTACAATTTTTCTCAAGCGGGCGATGCCAAGCCTGAGCGATTCGCACTGCTGATTCGCGACGAGCAGAGCGATGAAATCATTGGCGGCCTGTACGGACGAAGTTTATACAGCTGGCTGTTTGTCGAGTTGCTGGCTGTGCCCGAGCAATGTCGAGGGCAGGGTATGGGGTCGCGCCTGATGCACATGGCCGAAGACCACGCGCGCAGTCAAGACTGCATAGGCATATGGCTGGACACCTTCAGCTTTCAAGCTCCCGAGTTTTACCGCAAACACGGGTTCGTCGAGTTCGCTAAAGTTGAAGACTTTCCGCCCGGACACCAGCGTTTCTTTTTTCAAAAGCGCCTGAACTCGTCTGCGGTGGTCAGCTAAGTAGCAATATTTAGTGTGGGATAAAACACAGCTCAAATTTTCGCACCCACTGCGCTGGCCGCAAGCAGGAACGAAGCTATTACTCCCACCAGGGCGAAGGCTTGTTGCAGACGAGGGCCAGCGAGACGATGGGCGATTTGTCTGCCGCCGATTAGTCCCACGATCGCACCGAGGGCAAAGGGGATCCCTGCCTCCCAATACATCACCCCGGCCAGTGTGGCGGTGGTTACGCTGCCTATCGACACTAGTGCGATGACGGCAAGCGAGGTGGCTACGATACTTTTCATCTCAAGGTTGGAATATCGCGTTAGCGCCGGAATGATGACAAATCCACCACCCACCCCTAGCAGTCCCGATAGCAGCCCACACAGTAGGCCGGTGAACGTCAAGGCGCGTGCGCAGGGCAAGGTCCAACGCAGTCTGCCTTGAAGCGGATTAAGCACGCACGGCAATGCCGCGGCTCGAGGCGCGGGTGCACCATGGCGAATTTCGCGAATGGCTTTTCGCAGCATTCGAAGACTGGAGTAGAGCAACACTGCAGAAAACACCAACGCCAGCGGCTGATTAGATACGCGGTGGGCGATATAAAAGCCCACCGGGGCCGCGAGGATGCCAATTCCGGAGATGAAAGCCGCTGCACGGTATCGGACGATGCCCTGACGTAAGCCTAGGATTGCGCCCAAGGCCGCGGCCAAGCCAACGGCTAACAACCCGACCGGCGCAGCTTGCACCATGGACAGGCCGAGGCCAAATACCAGAACCGGAACAGCAAGAATTCCCCCGCCAGCGCCGGTCAGAGCCAGAACAGCTCCAATGACCGCACCTAGCGCCGCGCCCAGTAGATCATGCTCCATCATTTTTCGTGCTCGGTATCTGATTTAAAGGGCGCCGCCAGCCATTCATGGCCTTTGAGCATGCAATGCCAATATAACGGCGGCAGCAGTCGCTCTTTCAAAAACCAGGCCAGACGAGAAGGTTTTAGACCATTGATGAACCATGGCGCAAAGGTAGGGGCCAAGGTGCCACCGTAGGTAAACTCCGCCAACACGATCTTGCCGCGCTCAACGGTCAGCGGGCATGAACCGTAACCATCGTAGATGGCCAAGGAACGCCTGCGACCTAACGCCACCAGCACATTGTGTGCAACGACCGGCGCCTGTTTGCGCGCGGCCGCCATGGTTTTGGCGTTACTGGTATTGGTCACATCGCCAAGCCCATGGACATTGGCGTACTGGCGATGAGTCAAGGTAGCAGGGTCTACATCGACCCAGCCGGCCTTATCGGCGAGCGGGCTGTTGCGAATGAAGTCTGGCGCAATTTGCGGTGGGACCACATGCAGCAGGTCGAAAGGTTCAACCACCGTCTCAGTATTCCCATCGGGACTAGTGCGCTTGAATGTCGCCAGCTTGCCTGGCCCGTCGACAGCCACTAGCGTGTGCGTGAATTTGAGTTCGACTGCGTATTTCTGCATGTACACCATCAGTGCGGGTACATAGTCAGCGACACCAAAGAGGGTGGCGCCAGCTGAATAAAAGTGAGTGTTGATCTGAGATTGAAGACCGTTTTTGCGCCAGTAGTCGCACGACAAGTACAAGGCTTTTTGTGGCGCACCTGCGCACTTGATCGGCATTGGCGGCTGGGTAAACAGTGCCCTGCCATGCTTCAGTGCCTTTACCAGTTGCCAGGTGTAGGGCGCTAGATCGTAGCGGTAATTGGACGTTACACCGTTGGCGCCCAAGGTTTCAGTTAACCCCGGTATGGCCGCCCAATCGAGCTTCAGTCCAGGGCAGACAATCAGTTGTTGATAGCCGATGAGCTGACCGTTTTCCAGCACGACGGTATTGGTCTTGGGTTCAAAAGCGACGACGGCGGCTTTGATCCACAGCACGTCGTCAGGTATCACTGAGGCCATTGCGCGAACGGTGGATTTGACATGAAAAATTCCGCCCCCGACCATCGTCCAACCCGGTTGGTAGTAGTGCAGATCCGCAGGGTCGATGATCGCGATGTCGACGGACGGGTCTCTGGCTTTCAAGCTCGACGCCGTCGCAATACCCGCCGAGCCCGCGCCGATGATCAGTATCTGGTGCTGCACAAAGGTATCGTGGGGAGGTGATTTGGTCGCTGTCTCGCTGGTGATAATTGCTGATTTTCCAAGGGCGTTAATAGGGATTTTCAGGTACTGAATGCCGTTTGCTTCTGGTTCCGGCAGATGGCCGCTGCGCATGTTGACCTGCACCGATGGCAGGATCAAAACCGGCATCTCCAGCGTGGCATCGCGTGCCTCCCGCATCTTCACGAAGTCGTCTTCAGCGATGCCTTCTCCGACGTGGATATTGTTAGAGCGCTGATCTGCCACAGTGGTCATGAACGCGATGGGCCTGCCGTTAGGGCAGTAGTCATGGCACATTAAAATGCGTGTGTCGGAGGGTAATGTGAGAATTTTTTTGATCGAGCGAAACAACGTTCTAGCATCTCCCTCCGGGAAGTCGCAGCGAGCGGTGCCGTAGTCGGGCATGAATAAGGTGTCACCGACGAAGGCTAGCGAGCTGCCTTCGCTTTGAACAAGGTAGGTCATGCAGGCAGGCGTGTGCCCTGGTGTATGCATCGCTCTCGCGTCGAGCGTTCCGATCGTGAAGGTGTCGTCGTCATTGAGCAGTACGTCAAATTGGCTGCCGTCGTGTTTGAAGCCTTCACCCGAATTGAACAGCTCGCCAAATACCTGCTGAACCCGCTTGATGTGACTGCCAATGGTGATTTTTCCGCCCAGCTTGTCTTTCAAGTAGGTCGCTGCGGAAAGGTGATCTGCATGCACATGGGTCTCCAGTATCCACTCCACTGAAGCGCCCAGTTCAAGCACGCGCGCCATCAAGCGGTCCGCCGCTTGGGTATTTGTGTGACCCGACTTTGGGTCGTAACCTAGAACGCTGTCGACTAACGCACAGCGTAGTGTTGACCGATCAACCAGCAAGTAGCTGAAGGTAGAGGTTGTTTCATCTAGAAATTCTTCTAGAAGGATCTTCTCACCAATAATCATGTGCATCTCCGAAGGCGTGATGTCAGCACAGGCCGACAGTCTGGAATTTGCGTCTGATTGACTGCGTTGCTTTTGCCACTATGCCACTTGGTCGGTATCTTAGCGCGGCAGTGAGCAGTGAGCAGTGAGAGTCGACGTCGCGAATGAGATTGGTTACTGTCCGCATCAACTTGTTCCACGCCAGATTCCATTTTGACTTCGCCGATGCCCACATCCTCTAACGACCCTGCCATCACCCGATCCTGCTGCAGGCGTTGCATGAATCGATGCGATGCTCCGTCGCCTGTCCGACAAGGCTAGGCACGCTTTCCTGTTGGGGTGCTTGCGGCTCTGCCGCCAGACATAATCGCCGGTCAGGTTGACGTGTTCCCAGCCCAACGGCGACAGGCATTGAAACAGGTCGGTGTTCACCGGCTTTCCGGCGTCAGTCAGCCCTTGGGTTGCCCGCTCCAGATAGACCGTGTTCCATAGCACAATGGCGGAGGTCACCAGGTTCAGGCTGCTGGCCCGATAGCGTTGCTGCTCGAAGCTCCGATCCCTGATTTCACCGAAACGGTTGAAGAACACCGCCCTGGCCAAGGCATTGCGAGCCTCTTCCTTGTTCAAACCTGCATGCACGCGACGACGCATTTGAAGGTGTAGTAGCGGATCAGGTCGTCCTGGCTTTCCGGCAGCGCAAGCAGCGTGTCGCGCTCAGAGGCCGAGAGTATCGAGCGACGGGACATGTATCAGTCATCCATGCGTAGGTACTGGTAGAGGGTTTCCCTACTTATACCGAACTCACGGGCTAATTGGGCTTTCGGCTCGCCGGCAGCGACCCGTTGACGGACTGCGACGGTCTGTTCGTCAGACAGAGCTTTCTTGCGGCCCCGGTAAGCGCCACGTTGCTTGGCCAGGGCGATTCCCTCGCGCTGTCGCTCGCGAATTAGCGCTCGCTCGAACTCGGCGAAGGCTCCCATGACCGATAACATCAGGTTGGCCATGGGTGAGTCCTCGCCGGTAAACGTCAGGCTCTCCTTAAGAAACTCGATACGCACACCGCGCTTGGTCAGCTTTTTGTACCAAGCGCCGAAGGTCATCTAGGTTGCGCGCCAAGCGATCCATGCTGTGAACCACAACGGTGTCACCCTCGCGAACGAAGCCGAGCATGGCCTCCAGTTGCGGACGCTGGGTATCCTTGCCAGAGGCTTTGTCGGTGAACAGCTTGTTCACCTCGGTTTGTTCCAGTTGGCGTTCCGGGTTTTGGTCGTAACTGCTGACCCGGACATAGCCGATACGTTGTCCCTGCAAGGTTCCTCCCTAGATTGGTGGTTACTGGCCGGAGGCGGTATTCGCCGATTTTAGGCTACGCAGTGCGAGGCCGTGACCGTTGAGAGCCATCGATGGCAATGCCATAAAAAGCCCTCTTTCTCTTCAGCGTGCGTTTGAAGACCATTGTCCAGCAGGGTTTCAGGGCTTCAAGTGTCAATTTTTTTGAAAAAGCACTCTAATCTGACATGGTTGCATAACTCAATCTGACATCAGGTTAGGGTATAGCCCAACCTGACAACAAGCTTGACGACGCGTGATTATTCACTATGATTTAGGTTGAATCGAAATAAATCAGGATTAACCACATATGGCAACCACCGCCAAAACCCGATCCGTCACAGCTCACGTTCCGGTGCAACTGGCGGAAAAAGTCGATTTGATGGCTGAGCGTCTGGAGCGCTCCAAGAACTGGATCGTCAAGCAAGCTCTGTCCGCTTGGATAGACCAAGAAGAAGAGCGTAGTCGCCTGACCCGTGAGGCTTTGGCTGATGTTGACGCTGGACGCGTTATTGACCACCAAGCCGTCCAGGCCTGGGCTGACAGTCTCAGCACCGACACTCCGTTGCCGGTGCCGCGCTGATGGAATTGAAGTGGACAAGCAAGGCGCTTTCCGACATTACCCGGCTATACGAGTTTCTGGCCTCGGTGAATCAACCTGCTGCCGCACGAGCAGTGCAGGAACTCACCACCGCACCTACCACGCTGCTGACCAATCCGCGCATTGGAGAACGCCTGGAGGAATTCGAGCCAAGGGACGTACGCCGAATTCAGATCGGCCAATACGAGATGCGTTACGAGATCGCGGATTCCACTATCTACCTGCTGCGCCTGTGGCACACCCGCGAAGACCGATAGAGGAACGGAACACATCAACTGGCGGGCCTACGACTGATCGAAAAACCTTAGCGTACGATTTTTTCCGAATTCTGTAGGCTCCCCCTGTTGGCTCAGGTGTATGGCAACACGTACCGGGAAATTGCTGAATAGATCGGGGTGTCCGAGCGCAGGGGTCAAGAAGTACATGGCCCAAGCGATGTTCCAGTGCCTGCTGCTTGAAGCGGGGCTGACGCCATGAGCCCCGTCGGCGAATTTCCCGCGCTGAGCAGCCTGCGGGTGATCTTCACCAGCGGCCGGCGGGTCGACCATTCGACGCTGTATTTTCTTGACCCCCGTACCGACCGCATCAGCGGTTCACGCGATGTCGCGGCGCTCAAGCTCGACGGCCCGATCATGCTGGGAACGGTAATTTCATCGTGCCTACATGGACTTCACCCCGCCTTCAGCCCGCAAGGCCGACCCGGTGTTTCATCCAAATACCTTCACCGTAATGACCTTCAAAGCGCAGACGCCTTAAATCACTGGAGTAATTTCAAAAAAGCAACCGATTTTTTGGCTTTTGGCATCCCACACGTAACGAATATGTTTGCCTTGCACCGGAATTGACACCGCTGTTGGGCGAAACGCTGCAATGCATTCATGGCCAGTGGCGCGGACGCTGTTGTACAAAATCCCCCAGGATTTTGCTTCACGCAGCTTTTTCGCGAACGCTTGTGCAATCCCATAGTGGGCGGGGTCGGGGTCATGCAAGTGGCCGAAATCAGCACGAATGTCGTGCATCGGCTTCACCACTTTATTGACGTAGGTGCGCATGGTCAGTTCAACGTCAGGCTCTTGGGTGGCGGCAAGAAATCGTTCCTGATGAAAGCTTGTTTCTGCGATGGCGGCGGTCTGGCTGTTGGCGGCGTAATAAATGCCAAACGTCCCGTCGGTAAACCGGCTGACCCTGCCAATGTGAGTAAAAGCTGCCATCACCGGTGTAGAACCAGGGCCTGACACACAATCTTCCGGGCTAACCCGACTGATGACGCCCGCTTGTTCAGCCAATCGATCATTGGTGAGGGATTCCAAAGCGTAGGCCACCTGCAATTCTGACGGGTCCAGAATGTCTTCGAACAGGGTGATCGGCGGGAACGAGCTGCTGATGATTCGATAGGCGTTGTCCCACGCGGGTATCTCTTGTTTCGGCAGGATCATCCGCGTACCCCATCCAGATAACGGCGCACATCTGCAATATCAACAACGCGACCGGCCAGCATGTACTTAAGCGCCGTTTGACCATTAAACGGCGCGGCAGTGTTGGGGCTGCTGACCCAGGCGTACACCCGATCATGGTTGTTGCTGAAAATAATGCTCAGTGCCTTGTGAATTCCCATCAGGTACGAGATCCGCTCCAAGGTGTCATGGGGCAGTCGAACACTGGGCAGGCGTTTGTATTTATAAAAAGTGGTGGTGCTGATCGAACCCAATAGCGCTCGCTGCTGATCCGCCGAACAACCCCAATGCTCCATCAGACCGAAGAAGAATTTCAAGGCCACCCGGCCCGCCTCCGGTGTGTCTACGCTGTGAACGGCGGGGTGGACGGTGCTTGCGTTTGCCATGGCCAACGCTCCTTGACGGTGGGTAATGGGTTGTCAGTTTAGTGCGCATGCGCAATAAATCAATGAATAGATGCGCATGTTATGTGCTCGGGGCCGGAAGTTGCGATATTTCAAGGGTGCGACTAGGGTCAATAGAACCCAAGGATCGGGTTGGCTTAAAGAAGCCTCTCCCGCTAACCGTTGAAGATAAAGGAGGGTACTTACGGCGAAGTTCAAGTGTAAGTGCCCGGTTAGGAGAACAGGGATGCTTACCTTTAACCAAGTCTTGCGGTCTGCTAAATACACCGCAGTGTCGGTGCATGGGCCGGTTCTGTTAGTAGGGTCCGCGACCTTAGTGTGCGCGATCAGTCTAACGGGGGTGGCAAAGGCGGACTGTACGTTAATTGCATCGGCAGGCAACGACGTCTATAGCTGCAGCAGCGGTTCCAGTAATGGACTGACCGATTTGTCGGGCGCTAACAGTTTGGCATTTCCCGTTGGCGGTACGGGCACCGTTAATGGAAACATCATTTTTGGCCCGCAGAATGATGTCATTCAAATGGACTCGGGAAAAATCCTCGGCTCCGTTGATCAAGGGGATGGCGCCAACGTATTTAAAATAAGCGCCGGAACCGTGAGTGGTGGCGTTTCACAGGGCAGCGGTGTTGATAATTTTCAAATGACCGGGGGCACTATTGCATCGCTGACCCAGGGCAACAGTCGCGATGTTTTTTTGATGACCGGAGGCACCATCGTCGGCGGTTTTGATGATGGTGATATCGCCAAGATGACCGGTGGCACTATCGGCCGCGTCAACATGAAGCTGGACGACAACCTCTTTGATATGTCGGGCGGCACTATCTTGGGTAACTTGGTGACGGGCTTTGGCGATGACACGATTATTGTGTCCGGCGGCACCATCGGCGGCAATATCAGCGTCAGTGGCGGCGACGACCGTATTACCGTTACCGGCGGTGTTATAAACGGTGAAATACGCGCCGGTACCGGTAATGACGGGTTTATTTGGAACGCCGGAGGTTTGATCAAGTCGTCTATTTTGATGGGGGACGGTAATGACACGGCGCTTATTAGTCATTTGACCGAAGACACGTTGTCTCTAACACCCTCGGTGGACGGCGGACTGGGTAAGGACACCTTGACCTTTGACAACAGCTCATCTGCTGGTGCCGCCCGGTACATCGGATGGGAGTCAGTCAACCTCACCAATAACAGCCGGTTTAACTTGGTCGGGGATTTCTTTCTGGGTGACAGTTCCAGTGGCACCGGCAGTTTCACTATCGACAGCACCAGCGCATTGCAGGTGACCAATGGAGCGGTCAGGCCCTACACCTCCGGGCAACTTACGACCCTGACCAACGCTGGTGTTATTGACATGACCAGCGCAAGTTCGAGTGCTGCGGATACGCTGTCGGTGTATGGCAACTATGTCGGCCGTGGCGGGCAATTGCTACTTCAAACAGTGTTAGGCGACGACAGCTCTGCCAGCGACAAGTTAATCGTCTCCCAAGGTGCAATCAGTGGAAATACCCAAGTAGGGATTTCTAACCTCGGCGGTCAAGGTGCCTTGACCCTTCAAAACGGTATCGAGGTCGTGCAGGCGCAAAACGGTGCGACCAGCAGCGCCGATGCGTTTGCACTGAAGAACTCGGTGTCAGCCGGTGCCTATCAATATTATTTGTTCAAAGGCGGCGTTACTGCGGGCTCCGAGAACAACTGGTACCTGCGCTCTTCTGTTATCGCAATCGCCCCTCGGGCTGCGCCGCCAGCCGCGCCGCCGGTGATTATCCGGCCACCATCTGCACCGCCCTTAGCACCCGCAGCGCCTATCGTTGCGGCGGACGAGCCGCCAGTAGAACCACCGACTGCCGCACCCGTGGCGCCCGCTGATCCGCCATCGACAGTTCCTGCTGACTCCCCAGCCGACGCTTCACCGACACCGGCAGCCACCACGCCAGCGCTGCCTGCTGCCGTGGCGGGGGCGGCGCCGATTCCGCTGTTCAGGTTGGAAGTCCCGGTCTATTCGGTGGTTGTCCCGGCCGCGCAAACCCTGATGCTCAACGCCCTGGGTACATTTCACGATCGTCAGGGGGATCAAAGCCTGCTGACCGAAACCGGTCTCGCGTCTGCAGGATGGGGGCGCTTCTATAACAACGACTTCAAGAAAAGCTGGTCTGGAACCGTATCACCCAGCCTTGATGGCTCTCTGGATGGCTTCCAGATCGGGAATGACCTTTTCTCATCCGAAATAAGTGAAGGACGCTATCAACGCTTTGGTTTTTTTGTGGGGCAAACCCACCTCCGCGGCAGCGTAAAAGGATTTGCCGAAGGCTTTCAGGGGCGCCAAGCGGGTCAGACCAAGCTCGATGGCGATAATGTCGGGCTTTATTGGACCCTGTCGGACCGATCAGGCTGGTATGTGGACGCGGTGGCCATGGCCACTCGTTTAGACGGAAACAGTCAGTCGGACAGAGGGGTGAAGCTCGATACCCACGGCCACGGGCTGACGTTTTCTCTGGAAGGTGGCTACCCGGTAGCGCTGTCCGATCACTGGAGTGTTGAGCCGCAAGCGCAGTTGATCAGTCAGCACATTAGCCTCGACGATCAAAACGACGGAATTTCCGAGGTTTCATTTGATTCCCAGAACTACACCACCGGGCGTTTGGGTGTGCGTTTGAATGGGCGCTATCGGGTCAGCAATACGCCGGTCGAACCTTATCTGCGTGCCAACGTATGGCGGACATTTGGCGGCTCGGATACGGTGACCTACGACGACGTGGACCGGATAAAAACTCAGCATAAAGCCTCTTCCGCCGATGTCGGCATGGGAGTTGTGGCGCAGCTATCGCCGACGGTCGCGGTTTACCTGGGCGCTGACTATGACGCCAACCTGGACAGCAACGACCTGAAAGGCATCAGTGGCAACGTTGGGATTCGTATGACCTGGTGAAGGATTTGCCAACGACTCTAGGCAGGATAATTTTTACGGCGGCACTGTTCTACCTTTCACTAGATAGATAGAATGCCGAGCAACGTATTCTTATCAGGTCTTTGTCAGTAGGGAGTTTCTTAATGACAACCTCAAGTACCAAAGAAACCATCCTGGGCATCGCCCGCGCCAGGGTGCAAGCCCTCGGCTATAACGCGCTGAGCTTTCGCGAGATCGCGAAGGAAGTCGGAATCAAAAGCGCCAGCATTCACCATCACTTCCCCACCAAGGGCGATTTGGGGGCTGCGCTCGCACGGCGGTATACGGAAGATGGGGGCAAATACCTGACAGGTTTGTCTGAGCAGTCCCAAGATCCGCGCTTCTTGATAAACGGCTACACCGCTATTTTTCGCTCGGCACTGGTCAACGACAATCGCATGTGCCTGTGCGGGATCATGGCCGCCGAGTATCAGGACCTGCCCCTTGAAGTGAGAACCGAAGTGGATGCGTTCACTGAAGCGAACGTTAACTGGCTGGTAACCGTGCTGTCCCTGCTACAGGGTGATGCCCCGTTAAAAACGTTGCAGCAAAAGGCACTGGCTATCTATTCGGCCGTTGAAGGCGCTCAACTGGTGTCGCGAGGCCGCAATGACATCGCGGCGTTCGACGAGACAATCGAAGTTTACCGAGCGGCGGGGCTGTTGCCCTAGTCATCGGGCGACCCTGGAAGCGCTCAGGTCGACAGTACTGGACCGATCTGACTGGCGAAGGGTTTCCGGGATCGCCCACCACAGTAAAACAAACGCGACGCTGGCTATTGCGGCCAGCGTCAGAAACGCCGCGCTGTAGCCCGCCTGTTGAACCACCAGCCCAGCGAGGCTGTTACTCAGCGCTGCGCCGAAACCGAACACCGTAGACAGGGCGCCGAGGCTTACATTGAATCGGCCAGTGCGGTGTGTCAGGTCCTTCACCACCAACGGAAACAGCGCACCAAATAACCCGGCACCAACCCCGTCCAGCATTTGGATGGCGACCAGCCAATAGGGGTCATCGGACAGGGTGTAAAGCACCCCACGCAAGGGCAGGATCAAGAATCCGGCAAGCAACAGCGGCTTTCGTCCCCACTGATCGGCCTTGGTCCCGACAAGCCAGGCGGCAGGAACCATGACCAGTTGCGCGGCGACAATGCAGGCCGCGCTCAACGGGGTAGCCATTTGCAAATTGACCAGCGACAGTTTTTGGCTCACCAACGGCAACATGGCCGCGTTTACCACATATGCCGTCGATCATCGCACCCGCCGGCGCTTGTGTGATCAACGCAGCAATTCCCGCCAGGGTCATGACCACGCCGATGCTGGCCGGGTCCCAGTGATGAACCGCTAGCAGATAAATGGCCAGATAAGGTCCAAGCCCGTCGCGGACATCGGCCAGAAAAAATTGAGCGCGTCTGCTGGTGCTAAACGCCGCTATTGAAGCTGCGAGGGCGGGTGATCAGGGTACGGGATTCGCGGTCGTTGCCGATGAGGTACGGGCTTTGGCTCACCGTACTCAACAATCAACTCTGGAAATCGAACAAATCGTTAGGGGCGTCCAGGAGGGATCGGAACACGCCGTTTCATCAATGACTCTGACCAGCACTGAAGCCGACAAAACCTTATTGATCGCCCACGAAGCGGGTGCCGCACTGGTTGAAATCGCCGCCGCTATCGTAAACATTGCCGAGCGAAACATGCTGATCGCCACCGCCTCGGAGCAACAAGCGCAAGTGGCTAGGTCGGTGGACAAGAACCTGATCAGTATTCGTGACCTGTCTGCCGAGTCGTCAACGGCAGCCGAGCAAACGTCAACGGCAAGCCACAAACTGTCACGGCTCGCCACTGAGTTGAACGGTCTGGTGATGAAATTTACCGTTTGAGTTGAGCGTCTGGTATCAAATCGTTGAAGCCAGTGCCACGGCTTCTGCTTTGGCGGCGTTTCGGCCCTGAGTATCAACCTCTGGGCCATACAGGGTTTTTTCGACAATGACCGTGTGTTGTTCGTCGATGCCGACCATCTCTGACCAACTGGCCATATAGGACACTTGGTGCTCCGTACGGTCCAGTTGTGCGCCGCGTGCCGCGATAACCAACATCTTGCGACCGTTTAGCAAACCGTTCAGGCCTCGGTCATCAAACGTGAACAACAGGTCTTTCTGACTGACCACATCGATCAGGTGCTTGAGCCGGTAGGGAATGCCGAAGTTCCACATGGGCACGCTGAATACAATCACGTCCGCACGTTTGAAACGTTCAGCCAGCGCTTCTATTTCCGTCCAGACCTGCCGCTCGGCCGGGGTCCGTTCGCGACCCTCAATGCCCGCGTACTTGGCGCCCAACGCCTCGCCATCAAATTCCGGTAACGCGGTATTCCACACGTCGAGAGTGTCAACTGTGGCCCCCGAGTGCTTACTTTTCCAGGCGTCGATAAATGCATGGGCGATTTCAATCGATGCTGAACGTTGCTTGCGTGGCGAACTTTCAACATGCAGTAAATGCGGCATGGGTAAATCCCTCGGCGAGTGTTTTTCGGGCTTGAGTGGCCAGTGATAGCAGAAACGCGAGTACTGCGCGGTGCTTTTTTACCGTAGAAAAGCATGATCAGACGATACGCTTTTAGGCCTTGGATAGCGGCGCACAGATAAATGAGAAATATTCCTATTTGAAATATTTGGACTTATCTATACCATGAGCTCGCTTTGATTCTGCTCCGTTCCATTACAGGGGCCGCGCAACCTAGGGAATAGCGACGACAAAGCTCCATATCGTCGTTGTGTCATAGAAAATACAGGAAAAACCATATGCTTCGATCGACCGTCCGCCACGTGCGCCCGCAAGTCTTTGGCGTGCTTATTTCACTGTGTGCCGCATCCAGTTGGACGCTTAGCGCACAAGCACAGGACGCATTCTCAGCCGATTCACAGTGGATGACCGGTGACTGGGGAGGACTGCGCGCCGAGTGGTTGGAAAAAGGTATTGACGTTCAAATGGGCTATACCGGCGAATCAGCTTCGAACCTGCGCGGCGGCTACGACAAGCATCACACTACACGCTATGCCGACCAGTTCACCGTAGGTGCCGCTATCGACCTGCATAAGCTGATGGGGTGGAATGACACTCAATTTATGGTTCAGCTCACCAATCGCAACGGCGACAACCTGAATACCGACAACCTCAACGACCCGCGCGCGGGCAGCTTCTCCGCCACCCAAGAAGTGCAGGGCACCGGTAGCGTGAGTCGCCTCAGCGAGTTGTGGCTGAGTAAGGGCTGGTTCGATACCGCGCTGAATATCAAAGCCGGCCGTTTCGCGTTCAGCGATGAGTTTGGCGTTGAGGATTGCCTATTCCAGAACCTGGCGTTTTGTGGCTCACAGCCAGGTAACTATGTCGATAGCATCTATAACAGCCCGATCAGCCAATGGGCAGCACGAGCTAAATACAAACTGACCGATTCGGCATACGCACAAGTCGGCGTGTTTGACGTCAATCCATCCAACCTACAGAACGACAATGGCTTCAAACTCAATGGCGCGGGCACGACCGGCGCCTTAATACCAGTTGAGTTGGTGTGGGCGCCCACGGTTGATAATCTGCCGGGTGAATACCACGTCGGTTATTACTACAGCACCGCCAAAGCCAGCGATGTTTACAAGGATGCCAACAATCAACCGGCTGCGTTATCCGGTGAAGATTACCGCAGCGATACCAGTCGCCATGGCTGGTGGTTGACCGGTAAGCAGCAACTCACCACGGTGAATGGCGATGTCTCCCGAGGTTTGACCCTCTCGGCCAATGCCAGCTTCTACGACCGCGCTACCACGCCGATCGATAGTTATCAGAAGGTTACGTTGGTTTACAAGGGCCCTTTTGACGCCCGTCCGACTGACACCTTGGGGTTGGGTGTTGCTCGCTTGCACGCCAGCAGCCTGTACCTGCGTAACGCCAAAACAGCAAACGACGTCAGCGGCCTTAATTACGCCGACGCCGCCTATGTGCCAGAGCAACACACTGAGTACAACCTCGAACTCAACTATGGCATTCAAGTCACCCAATGGCTAAACGTCAGGCCTAACGTGCAATACATCGCTCACCCAGGCGGCGTACGCGAAGTGCAGAACGGCGTAGTAGCGGGTCTGCAGGTTCAATCAACCTTCTGATCGGCCCATCTCTGTCGCGGCGAAGTTGTTTGCGAAGGAAACCATAAAAGCGCGCGGCGACCACGCAAGTGCTTGCGCAAGCGCTTGCGTAAATGGATTTATCGACTAGAGTCGACCTCAATCAGGTTGCATCAGGATCAAAGCCTATGCACGCCCACGTAAAAAAATAAAAAATTTGAGGGCGCGCCCATGAGTTTTTCCTCACCCTTACCTCTTCTCGAAATGCGCGGCATCTCCAAAACCTTCAATGGTTTGCGGGTGCTGAAGAGCGTTGATTTGAACGTTTATCCCGGCGAAGTTCACGCATTAATGGGCGAGAATGGCGCAGGCAAATCCACGTTGATGAAGATCCTCTCCGGCGCCTATCAGGCAGACGCCGGGGGCGAGATTCGAATCGACGGCCAACCGGTCTCCAGCTACAACCCACGCACTGCCAAAGCGCATGGCATTGCGGTTATTTACCAAGAGTTGAGCCTGTGTCCGAACCTAAGTGTGGCCGAGAATATCTACCTCGGGCGCGAGCTACGTTCCGGCTTGATAGTCAATCGCAAGGCGATGCTAGCGGGCTGTGTCGAGGTGCTAAACCGACTCGGCGCAGATTTTACGGCGCTGACTAAAGTCAGCACATTGTCGATTGCCGAGCGACAGCTGGTGGAAATCGCCCGCGCGCTGCACGCCGATGCAAAAATTCTGGTCATGGATGAGCCCACCACGCCGCTGTCGTCCCGTGAGACCGACCGTCTATTTGCGCTTATCAAGCAATTACGCAGTCAAGGGCTGGCAATCATCTATATCAGCCACCGTATGGCTGAAATCTATGAGTTGTCGGACCGGGTTTCAGTGCTTCGCGACGGCGAACACGTCGGCATGCTCGAACGCGAAGCCCTGTCAGCCGAGGTGCTGGTGAAGATGATGGTGGGGCGCGACCTGTCTGGTTTCTATAAAAAGGAACACGCGCCGTACGATCCGGGGGCAGTGGTCATGCGTGTTCGCGACATGGCCGATGGCGCACGGGTGCGCGGTTGCAGTTTTGACGTTCACGCCGGTGAAGTGCTGGGCATCGCAGGCTTGGTGGGGGCGGGCCGTACCGAATTGGCCCGCTTGATTTTCGCCGCGAACCCTCGCACATCCGGCACGCTGGAAGTTGCAGGCCAGGCCATTACTCAGTTGCGTGACCCCGCCGATGCGATCCGCGCCGGAGTGGTGTACCTCACCGAGGACCGAAAAGCCCAAGGGTTGTTTCTCGACATGAGTGTCCGCGACAACATCAACGTCTGTGCCTGCGTGCCCGACGCCCATTACGGCGTGCTTGACCTCAATCACGGCATGCAACGCGCCAGCGCTGCCATTCGCTCGCTGTCGATCCGGGTTGGCTCGGGCAAGGTTAACGTCGGCGCCTTGTCGGGTGGCAACCAGCAAAAGGTATTGCTGGCCCGTTTGCTGGAAGTCAAACCCCATGTGCTGATTCTCGACGAACCCACCCGTGGCGTGGATATTGGTTCGAAATCGGAAATCTACCGAATCATCAACGAGCTAGCCAAGGCCGGGGTGGGAATTGTGCTGATTTCCAGTGAATTGCCGGAAATCATCGGCACCTCTGACCGGGTATTGATCATGCGCGAAGGTCAATTAGTGGCTGAGTTGGGCGGCATGTCCGGGCGGGAGATCACTCAAGAAACCATCATTGATTTGGCCACCGGCGCGGCGCAGGTCGCAGACCACGTCGCCTGATCGAATAAAACAAAAATAACCGCCCAAAGTGGAACTGCCATGAATCCAAACACCGAAAAAACCAATGCCATGGGCGTACCTGTCAGCGAAACCCGTGGGACAGTCGCGGGTGGCATCGGCGAGAAAATTCGCGGGCGGCTGAGTACGGTGGGCATGCTGCCGGTGCTGATTCTACTGCTGGCGGGGTTCGCCCTGATGAGCGAAAACTTCTTTACGGTGCAGAACTTGTCGATCATCAGCCAGCAGGCTTCAGTTAATGTGGTGCTGGCGGCGGGCATGACCTTTGTGATCCTAACCGCCGGGATTGATCTGTCAGTCGGTGCCATTCTGGCGGCGTCGGCGGTGGTCGCAATGTTGCTGTCGACATCCCCTCAATTTGGCATGCTGGGGATCGTCGCTGGAGTTGGATTCGGGTTGCTGCTGGGGTTAGTCAACGGTGGACTTATAGCGTTCATGCGGCTACCGCCGTTCATTGTGACGCTTGGCGCCTTGACTGCGATGCGCGGTTTGGCGCGCCTGATGGCTGACGATAAAACTGTGTTCAACCCGGATTTACCGTTCGCCTTTATTGGAAACGATTCAGTGTTGGGCGTGCCGTGGCTGATAATTATTGCGCTGTGCGTGGTTGCACTGTCGTGGTTTATTTTGCGGCGCACGGTCATGGGGGTGCACATTTACTCCGTGGGCGGCAACCCGGAAGCGGCGCGCTTATCTGGGATAAAAGTCTGGAAAGTGCTGTTGTTTGTTTATGCGGTCTCCGGGGCATTGGCGGGTTTAGGGGCAGTGATGACGGCCTCGCGATTGTCGGCGGCCAACGGGTTACAGCTGGGTCAATCCTATGAGCTCGATGCGATTGCGGCGGTGATTCTCGGCGGGACCAGCTTTACCGGCGGGGTCGGCACCATTGGTGGCACGCTGATCGGGGCCTTGATTATCGCGGTGCTGACCAACGGCCTAGTGTTAATGGGCGTGTCCGATATCTGGCAATACATTATCAAAGGCATCGTCATCATCGGCGCAGTCGCACTCGACCGTTATCGTCAGTCGGGCACACGAACCTGATTTTTGTACCTCGAGCGTTATCACAATAATCACAAGAGATAAGCCATGAACTACATGTTGAAGTTTCCTGCCTTTGCTACGTTATTGCTGGCCGCGACCTTGTCCGCAGGTGTCCAGGCTCGGGATCTGAACGCGGTTGGCATAACGGTTGGCTCGTTGGGTAATCCGTATTTTGTCGCGCTGGTGGAGGGTGCCAAGGCAAAGGCCATGGAGATCAATCCGAAAGCCAAAGTGATCGCAGTGTCGGCGGATTACGACCTCAGCAAACAATTTACTCAAATTGATAACTTTATTTCAGCCGGAGTCGATTTGATCCTGTTGAACGCAACGGATCCTTCTGCCATCGAACCCGCCATCCGCAAAGCCCGCAAGGCCGGAATCGTAGTCGTCGCTGTTGACGTTGACGCCAAGGGTGTGGATGCCACTGTGCAGACCGATAACGATTTGGCTGGCCGTTTGGCCTGCCAGTACATCGTCGACAAACTGTCCGGCAAGGGCAACGTGATCATCCAGAATGGGCCGCAGGTGACTGCGGTCACCGACCGAGTTCATGGCTGTAAAACCGTGTTCGCGGCAGCGCCGGGGATCAAGGTCTTGTCTGACGATCAAGACGGCAAGGGCTCGCGGGAAGGTGGTTTGAACGCCATGCAGGGTTATCTGGTGCGTTTCCCTAAAATCGATGGGTTGTTCACGATTAATGACCCGCAGGCCATCGGCAGCGACCTGGCCGCCAAGCAGCTGAAACGCAGCGGCATCATCATCACTTCAGTTGACGGCGCACCGGATATCGAAGGGGCACTGAAGTCCAGCGATTCGTCGATCCAGGCCTCCGCAAGCCAGGATCCGTGGGCCCAGGCCCAGGACGCGGTGACCATCGGTTACGACCTGCTCAACGGCAAGCCACCGGCGGACAAGATCAAACTGCTAGCGCCGACCCTGATTACCCGGGACAACATTGCCTCGTATACCGGTTGGTCCAAGCACTAACAGCTGGGCCTTCCCACAGAAGGCCCATTTAATGTGATGGAAAGGGCGGAGTAATCGCTGTGGTAACGATGGATGATGTAGCGAAACTTGCCAAGGTATCGACATCAACGGTGTCGCACGTGCTCAACGGCACGCGCAAGGTTAGCCCGGTGACGGCGCGTGCGGTGGAGTCGGCGGTTCAGTGCCTCGATTACATCCCTAATACGCTGGCGCGCTCGTTAGCCCGTTCGACCACCAACACCATTGGTGTGGCGATCTCGGCGCTGTCCAACCACTATTTCAGCGAGACGGTGCATGCCATCGAAACCGAGTCGGCCAGGCACGGAATCATGATGTTATTTGTAGACACCCACGATGATCCCGAACAGGAGCTGCGGGTGGTGAAAGCGCTACATCATCGCCGGGTAGACGGCATCTTGCTGGCGCCGTCCATGGACACTAAACACCACCGGACGTTGGCGTATTTGCAGGCCAACGAGATTCCCACAGTGCTGGTGGATAGGTTTGCCGCAAAAGGCTTCGACCAAGTGGGCGTAGAAAACAAGCGCTCTTCTCAGGCCTTGGTTGCGCATTTGATTGAACATGGTCATCAACGCATTGCCTGTGTCGCCGGGCGTCGCGGGTTCAGTACCACAGAGGAACGTATTGAAGGCTATCGGGCAGCGTTGAGTGCGGCGGGTTTGCGGTTTGATCCGGCATTACTAGTCAATGGCCAGTCCAGCAGTGAGCCTGCACGGTTGGCCACACGACAATTGCTGACGTTGGCTTCACCGCCCACGGCGATCATGGCAGCTAACAACATGATGACCATCGGCACCATGCATGCCTTGCGTGACGCCGGCATTGCTGTGCCCGAACAGATGGCACTGGTGGGGTTCGACGATTTCGATTGGGCAGATTTTTTTGTGCCGCGCCTGACAGTGATCGCGCAACCGGTGGAGGCGCTGGGTGCACGGGCGGTGAAGTTGCTGCTTAAACGAATCGAATCACCCGAGGGCAAACGACAAACCGTTCGATTACCCCCTACGTTACGGATTCGGAATTCCTGTGGGTGCCGTTGAAATGGTGATGAACAATCCGGTCTCGCTCGGGATCGATCTTGGTACCTCAGAACTCAAGGCGGTATTGTTGGATGAGCGTGGAATCGTGCTGGCCCATGTTGGCGCCAAACTGACGATTTGCCGTCCACAACCGGGATGGTCTGAACAGCATCCCGAAGACTGGTGGCAGGCGTGTCTCAGTGCCCTGGATCAATTGCGCCAGGTTCAGCCGCAGGCTTATGCACGCATTGTCTGCATTGGTTTATCGGGGCAAATGCACGGTGCGGTGCTGTTGGGCGATGACAACCGGGTGGTGTATCCGGCCATGCTCTGGGATGACTCACGGGCTAGCGCCCAAGCGGAGCAATTGGCGCGGGATTACCCTGAATTCTCCGATGTGACTGGCAGCCTGCCAATGGCCGGGTTGACCGCCCCCAAAATCCTTTGGCTTAAGCAGCATCAACCCCAGGTGTTCAGCGAGATTGATTGCGTGATGTCGCCCAAGGACTACCTGCGCTTGCGTCTAAGCGGCGAGCGGGTCAGCGATGTCTCGGACGCTGCTGGAACCTTGTGGCTAGACGTGGCCACGCGTGACTGGTTTGAACCGATGGTTCGCGCAACTGGGCTCGTGCTTTGTCAATTGCCTCGGCTGGTGGAAGGGCGCGCAGTGTCCGCCGGGCTCAAGGCCTCAGCGGCGCAACGCTTGGGCTTGCCGGTGGGTCTGGTCATCGCTGGTGGCGGTGGCGACAACCCGGTTTCTGCGGTGGGCATCGGCGCCATCCATGCCGGGGATGCGTTTATCACGCTGGGCACCAGTGCCGCGATTGTTGCGATCACCGATCACATGGCTGGCCATCCTACGCACGCCGTGCACAGTTTTTGTCATGCAGTACCGCAGCGCTGGTACACCATGGGCGCGATGTTGGCGGGCGCCAGTTGCTTGCGCTGGATGACTCAGCTATTGGGCTTCTCCGACGAGCAAACGTTGTTGGAACGGGTGCATAAGGTAGTGCCCATCGATCAACCGGTAGCGGTTTCCAACCCGATTTTTCTGCCTTATCTCGCAGGCGAACGCACGCCACATAACGATCCGTTACTGCGCGGTGGATTCATGGGCCTGGGCTACGACTGTTCACCTGCGATGCTGGGTTACGCGGTACTGGAAGGGGTGGGTTTTGGCTTGCTGGACGCGATGAACGCGGTTCAATCGGCAGGCGCGGCAGTGAATACTTGTGCATTGGTGGGCGGCGGCGCGCGCAGTGAATATTGGGCGCAGTTGTTGGCAAACATCCTCGACCGGGAAATCTACACGCTACACGGCAGTGAACTCAGCGCCTGCATCGGCGCGGCCACGCTGGGCTTTTTAGCGAACGGGCAGGGCGACGCACTGCTACACACCGGGATGCCGATTAAAACGCGATATTTTCCACGGGCCGAGCAACAGCCTGCCTTGAATCAGCGCTATGAGAAATTTCGCGGATTATTGTCAGCGGCGAAGGCGTTGCACGATTGATCCAACACCTTCGCCGATGATGAGTTCCTCCGGGATTGGGCCGATCCGATAGAACCTTAGGGAGCATAACTAAGATGTCTCAATGACGAGAATGCCCTTACGGCGATTGGGTCGGTAGGTAATGTCAGCACGCCTACCAAGCGTCTAAAAAAGCAGGAATTCCAAGTGGGGCAGGCACAACAATAGCGGTGGTTCAGCATCATTCATCACTGTCCATGTGCATGAACAGTGATGTCAAAAACCCGGGATTATTTTCCGTCGTATAGTCCACTAGTATCTGTTGGGTAATGAACTGCAACCAAAGGAACATCATGAGCAAGTCTGAATTTTTCGTCACTCCGGGTTATGGCGACTATCTGCGCGAAAACCTGCACTACAGCCAGGCAGTCAAAATCGGCAACCGCATTGAAACATCAGGACAAGGCGGCTGGGATGAGAAATTTAACTTTCCGCAATTCGTCGCGGATGAGGTCGCTCAAGCCTTTGGCAATTTGACACGTACTTTGGCAACTGCGGGGGCTGGTTGGGAGCATGTCATTCACGTCAACTCGTACCATGTTGGCGGTTTTCCTCCCGAGGTGAACGAGGCGATGGTCAAGTGGTTCCGACACTGCATGCCCAACCATGCGCCGATCTGGACACAGGTAGGTGTTGAATGCCTTGGGCTGCCAGCCATGCGCGTTGAGATTCGTGTAACGGCAGTCATCCCGTGACGCCGAACCGTTGAATGACCCAGTCGATGAACACTTTTAAACGAGCGTTTTGATGACGGTTGGGTGGGTACATAATCTGGAGCGGCATCGCGGGTCGCGACCAGTCCTGCAACAACGGGACTAACCGGCCTTCATCTATGTAATGTTGAACAATCGCTTGAAAGTGCTGCCCGACGCCCATGCCCGCGAGCAGCATTTCTTTGAGGCCATTACCTTCGTTAGTCGTAAAAGCACAGTTACCCACTTCATACCGACTCGTACCTCGCTGGAAAATCAGCGGTTCCAGCGTGTTTGATGTAAAAAAATAACCCGCTCTGAGATGGTTTTTCTGCAGGTCATCGGGGGAGAGCGGCGTTCCCATGCGCTTTAGATAGCTGGGGGCTGCGCAGGTGATGTATTCAAGTGCGGTGATCTTTCGACTTATCATCGTCATGTCCTCTGGCTTTCCCGCTCGAATCACGCAGTCAACTCCTTCACCTACAAGGTTCACAGCCCGGTCACTGATCCCTAGGGCAATGGTTATGTCAGGGTACTCACGATGAAAATCCACTAGCGCGGGGATCAGCAGGCAGTTGGCGAAAGATGCCGGAGCATCCACCCGCAAGTGGCCGTGTGCTTTGAGCTTTCGGCCGCGCACAGCGCTGTCCACCTCGTCTAGCTCGGCGACTATGCGCAACGCATGCCTGTGGTAATCCAGACCGTCAGACGTCGGGGTGAGGGCGCGGGTGGTGCGCTGAATCAACCTGATGCCCAGATGTTTTTCCAGATCAGTAATCAGCTTGCTGACAGTGGAGCGAGGTAACGCTAGGTGTTCGGATGCGCGACTGAATGAGCCGGTTTCGATGACTCGGACGAACGCGCGCATAGCCAGAAGTTGGTTCATGCTGCTGTTTGTCTCAACGAAAATACGGGGGGATTAACCATACAATGTATTAAGCGCCCACGCTCCAAAGTTCCCGCAGAAGTTGTCCCTGCAGGACGGGCGCCGCATTAGCTAGTACAAGAAAACGTGCCGGACAACTAAAGGATCATCTCGGACACTGCCGCGCCTGAACGGGTGATTTGTTCAAGTACGACTTCGCATCCCCCAGCGGCTCAGGCAGATGGGAAGGTGAGCTGCTATCGAGTCCCAGAACGGAAGCCAGATCATCGCTCTCGATTTCCCCGACAGCGCATTGGCTAGCGCAGAGATGATCTGAACCGTGCAAGTAGGTTGCGCAGGTGGGCCTGATGCGTCCAGGCCTCCAGCCTAAATCCACTATAGATAATGGCTCCCAAGGAATCAGACCGGGTCAGCGATATCTAGGCAACTGAATCAATTTGGCGTCGGTGCCAACACAGAAGCGCAACTCAAGCTAGGCATCAATCATCCCCTTGACCAGATTGTTTATCGCGTTGGCGCTTAAAGCAGCGAAAGTGTGTAGTTGATGATGAAGCGGTTCTGTTCCACATTGCGGCCCGCTTCGGTGTTCGACTTGCCGTTGCGCAAACTGAAAGCGAGCCCTTTGAGCGAGCCTGATTGCAGCACGTAGTCAACGGTCATGTCGCGCTCCCATTCGGACTGATCACCTGCGTTTTGTGCCTTGATGTCCGTCCCCTTCAGATACACGATAGTCGCCCTTAAACCCGGCACACCCAGCGGGGCGAAATCATAGCTGTATTGGCCGAAATTGGTCTGCTCCCCAGCTCGACCAAAGTTCTGGATCATACGGTCTGTCGGTAAATAAACGCTGCCGCCGCCGGCGCCTTTATCGACCAGGCCGCCCTGGTTGGGCTGAGTGAAGTTACTACCGGCACCCACATGTTGATGCCCCAGTGACACCGCATGACCACTGTTGAAGTAGGTGACCATTCCCACCCAGGTGCTGTTATCAATTTCGCCGTTGTTATCCTTGGTGTAACCCGATGTCTGGTAGCCTTGCGAGCGGCCGGCGGCGGAACTATTGGCACCGGTCGAGGTGGTGCGAAAGTAACGCAGGTCGGTGGTAAACGAACTTTCGCCGTCGATGGGCAATACATGCGTCAGGCCAAAGAAGTTCTGGTTGTAGAAGTCCTCCAACTGCGCGAAGTAGTATTGCGCCTTCAGGTCTTTGGTGATGTTGTAGTCACCGCCAGCGAAGTAGAATTTGTTGCTGTCTTGGGTGCCACCCGGCACCGACAAACCGGTCCGGTCTGTCGACGCGCGGCCGACCGCGTGTTCAAGCACACCGCCGGTCAGCATCAGGCCATTGATTTCGTTCGAGGTGACTTGAGCCCCGGTGAACGATTGCGGCAAGAGGCGGGCATCATTCGACAGCAGGATCGGCAACTTAGGCAGCAACGTGCCATAGCGAAACTCTGTTTTGGAAATGCGCATCTTTGCGGTCGGGCCAAAGCTGCTCCAAGAATTGGCGGCATCATCGCCGTCAGTCGGGATCATGCCGCTGCCCAAATGGCGTCCGTGTCCGCTGTCCAGCGTAATGCCCAGCAGTGCCTGAGCATCAAGCCCGAATCCTAAGGTGCCTTGGGTAAATCCGGACTCATAACGCAGCAAAAAACCCTGTGCCGCCTCCTCGGTCTTAGAAGGAGCTGCCGTGCCGTCGCGGTTGTCACTGTTGAAATACAAGGTGCGCAACGAAAGACTGGCTTTACTGTCTTCCAGAAAACCGTGCGCGGTAGTGTTGTCTGCCTGGGCGCACATGGAACTTGTCGCCAATAAGAGTGCGGTGGGAATTACTCGCTTAAACATACGGTGCTCCAGGTAATTTTCTTATGTTTTTTAGTGTTAAAACGAACGCTATCCATCGCTGGCACCTATGTTTCACGCGCACAATGACGCGCCTGATGGGTGATCATCAGCATTGAAACTGGGGGGTGAGCGAAGTGTTCGAGCGACCAGCGCTCTAAGCGCTAGATCAAGTAAAAAGGCCTGCGGTACGCCAAGGTTGTCACAATGAACAGATTGAGTCGGTAACGGGCTATCAGCGCGATGGTGGCGGTGACGGTATACACCAGCAGCCGATAGCCGAAGAAATGGGTCATGCAGTACTCCTCGAAAGGGTCACGCCGAATAGGTTGTGAAACTCATAAAACATTTCGAGGCGCAACTTTCAAACGAAAAGAAAGTAATTTTCGTACAGGGATAAGGGTTGTCGCAAAGAGATACGGGTAGTCGCTGTTTTTGAAACTTGGTCAAGCGGATTTTCATCACTCCCGCCTTATTCTCTAGCCAATAACAAGGCTCCGGCGTTTCTCTACGTCAGTACTAGCGTTTCTGCTTACTGACGACTACCGCCATTTGAGTGCGCATTTCGACAGGTCGACGAGAGTGCGTCATTAGCAGGTTGGACGCGGCGCGTGAGCTGGAACATTTGCTCCTGCACCGTTATGGCAAAAGCAAGGGGAAAGAGGTTGAGGCTGGAACGAATGTGTTTGCATCAGCGCTCCTTATGCCTTGGGATAACATTCTTACGTATGCCCGCGGATGCGGAACTACAGCTGACGTGCAAAAGGCCAAGAAGTTGTGGGACGTGTCTGCGATTACATTGACGTATCGCATTGGCCGGTGAGCAAGGGCCGGCGATGAAAATCCGCCTAACTGAGTTTCAAAAACTGCGTCCACCCATATCTCTTTGCGACAACTCTTACCCGTCTACGAAAATTACTTTCACGTTGTTTGAAAATAATTCATAAAAATGATTTATGAATTTCACAATCCATTCGACGTGACCCTTTCGGGGAGTACCGCATGACTCTATCCTTCGGCTATTGGCTGCTGGTGTATGCCGCCATCGCCATTATCGCGCTGATCGTTCTGATCGCCCGTTACCGACTCAATCCGTTCATTGTGATCACCCTGGTGTCCATCGGTCTTGCGTTGCTGGCGGGAATGCCGGCGTCCGGAGTGGTAGGCACCTATGAGGCCGGGGTGGGTAAAACTCTGGGGCATATCGCACTAGTCGTGGCTCTGGGCACGATGCTCGGCAAGATGATGGCCGAGTCCGGCGGCGCCGAGCAGGTAGCGCGTACCTTGATCGACCGCTTCGGCGAGAAAAACGCTCACTGGGCGATGGTCTGTATCGCGTTTTTGGTCGGGCTGCCGTTGTTCTTCGAAGTTGGTTTTGTACTGCTGGTGCCGATTGCCTTTACCGTAGCGCGGCGTGTCGGCGTGTCGGCGTGTCGATCCTGATGGTCGGTTTGCCGATGGTCGCCGGGCTCTCGGTGGTGCACGCACTGGTGCCGCCGCACCCCGCGGCGATGCTGGCGGTGCAGGCCTATCAGGCGTCGGTGGGGCAGACCTTGCTGTATGCGATTCTGATCGGTATTCCGACCGCAATCATCGCCGGTCCACTCTATGCAAAATTTATTGTGCCGCGCATTCAACTGCCGGCGCAGAACCCGCTGGAACGGCAGTTCCTCGACCGTGAACCGCGCGACAAACTTCCGAGTTTTGGCATCACCATGGCGACTATTTTGCTGCCGGTGGTGTTGATGCTAATCGGCGGCTGGGCGAATCTGATTTCCACGCCGGGCAGCGGGCTGAACCAGTTTCTATTGTTCATTGGTAACTCAGTGATCGCGCTGTTGCTGGCGACTTTGCTGAGCTTCTGGACGCTGGGTATCGCCCAAGGCTTCAACCGCGAATCGATTTTAAAATTTACCAATGAATGTCTGGCGCCGACGGCCAGTATCACGTTGTTAGTGGGGGCGGGCGGTGGGTTGAACCGGATTCTGGTGGAGGCCGGCGTCACCGATCAGATTGTCAGCCTGGCCCATGAATTTCACTTGTCGCCGCTGATCATGGGTTGGCTATTTGCCGCGTTAATGCGCATTGCCACCGGTTCTGCGACGGTGGCAATGACCACGGCGTCGGGGATTGTCGCGCCGGTGGCGATTGGTCTGGGTTATCCGCATCCAGAGTTGCTGGTGCTAGCGACGGGCGCAGGATCGGTTATCTTTTCCCACGTCAATGACGGCGGCTTCTGGTTGATCAAGGAATACTTCAACATGACCGTCGCCCAGACCTTCAAGACCTGGACTGTGCTCGAAACGATTATTTCGCTGGTCGCGTTTGGCCTTACCGTGGGCCTTTCCTACCTGCTATAGCCGGAGCCGCCATGGACATCCTCTACCAGATTCGCACGCGCCAGGATTCCTTCAGTGCCGGGGAAGGACGCATCGCTCGGCTGATGCTCGATGACGTAGGATTTGCGTCTTCTGCCAGCCTAGATGAATTGGCGCTGCGAGCGGAAGTCAGCACCGCCACCCTGTCGCGCTTTGCCCGCACGGTGGGCTGTCGGGACTTGCGCGACTTACGTTTGCAACTTGCCCAGGCCAGCGGCGTCGGCAGCCGTTTCCTCGACCCGGCCGGTACACCCGAGCAGTCGGCGTTTTACGGCCAGATTGTCGGTGATATCGAATCGACCTTGCGTCAGCACTTGGCAGCTTTCAATGAGTCACACTTTGCCGATGCAGTGAAATTACTGGGCAAGGCGCGGATGATCCACGCTTTCGGCATGGGTGGCTGCTCATCGTTGTGCAGCGATGAGCTGCAAGTGCGATTGGTGCGATTTGGCTACCCGATTGCGGTGTGCCATGACCCGGTAATGATGCGTGTCACCGCCGCTAGCCTCGATACCGAACGCGTCGTGATCGCCTGCTCGCTGACTGGCATAACGTCTGAACTGATCGAAGCCGTCGAGCTGGCGCGCAGCTACGGCGCGCGGATTCTCGCCATCACCCGCGCCGATTCACCACTGGCGCAACAGGCTGATGTGCTCCTGCCGCTGCAAGGCGTTGAAACATCGTTTATTTATAAACCCACAGCGGCGCGCTACGGCATGTTGCTGGCCATTGATGTACTCGCCACCGAACTCGCACTGGCAAATCCTGAAGACAATCAAGAGCGTCTGCGGCGGATCAAACTGGCCCTGGACGATTACCGTGGCGGCAACGATCGCTTGCCGTTGGGAGACTGACATGTTGTACGATACGCTGATCCGCAACGCCCTGATTATCGACGGCAGCAACAGCCCCGGTTACCCCGCCGACGTGGCGATCCTGAACGGTCGCATCGCGTTCATTGGCGACTTGCACGACGCCACTGCCATCGAAGAAGTCGACGCCGCGGGCCGAGTGCTGGCGCCGGGCTTCATTGATGTTCACACCCATGACGACACGGTGGTGATCCGCCAGCCGCAGATGCTGCCCAAACTCAGCCAGGGCGTGACCACGGTGATCGTCGGCAACTGTGGGATCAGTGCATCGCCGGTCAGTTTGCTTGCAGATCCGCCAGACCCGATGAACTTGCTTGGCACGGCGGCGGCGTTTGTTTATCCGAAATTCAGCGATTACCGAGCGGCCGTCGAAGCGGCGAACACCACGCTGAACGTGGCGGCGCTGGTTGGTCACACTGCACTGCGCAGCAATCACCTGGATGACCTGTTTCGTACCGCCACTGCGGATGAAATCAGCGCGATGCGCGAGCAACTGCGTAACAGCCTGGAAGCGGGCGCGTTGGGATTGTCTACTGGTCTGGCTTATGCGAGCGCATTTTCGGCGTCCACCGATGAAGTGCTGCAACTGACTGAAGAGCTGACGGCATTCGGCGCGGTCTACACCACCCACTTGCGCAGCGAATTCGAACCAGTGCTGGAGGCCATGAACGAAGCGTTCCAGATAGGTCGTCACGCGAAAGTCCCAGTGATCATTTCTCACCTCAAGTGTGCCGGTGTCGGCAACTGGGGCCGCAGCCCGCAGCCCGCAGCTGTTAGCGGTCCTTGAGCATGCAGCGAAAACCCACCCGGTGGGCTGCGATTGTTATCCCTACGCGGCCAGCTCTTCGACCCTAGACCTCAAGCAAGTCACCGCCGCCCATCGCATCACAATTACCTGGTCCATGCCGCATCCCGAGCTGGGCGGCCTCGATCTGATCGACATCGCTGCGGAGTGGGGCGTGTCATTGCTCAATGCCGCCGAACGGCTGCAACCGGCTGGAGCGGTGTACTACGGCATGGACGAGGCTGATGTGCGAAGAATTCTTGCTCATCCACTGTCCATGATTGGCTCCGACGGATTGCCGGAGGATCCTTTCCCGCACCCGCGCTTGTGGGGCGCATTTCCACGAGTACTCGGGCATTTCAGCCGTGATGTGGGGCTTTTTCCGCTGCACACCGCCGTGCACAAAATGACCGGATTGTCGGCGACACGTTTTGGCTTAAAAAAGCGTGGCGAGATTCGCGTAGGGTATTGGGCGGACCTGGTGTTGTTTGATCCGCTGACCATCCGCGACATGGCGGACTTCCATGAACCGCAGCGGCCGGCGGAAGGAATTGATGGGGTGTGGGTCAATGGCGTGTTGAGTTACAGCGAAGGCCAGGCGAGCGGTAAAAGAGAAGGGCGGTTTCTGGC
Organism: Pseudomonas sp. 10S5; assembly: GCF_035019745.1. NCBI lineage: Bacteria > Pseudomonadati > Pseudomonadota > Gammaproteobacteria > Pseudomonadales > Pseudomonadaceae > Pseudomonas > Pseudomonas sp. 10S5. The sequence continues at coordinate 119,832 of NZ_JASJVL010000005.1, read as the reverse complement.
AAGGGAGGGGGATTTGCGTATGGGGTTTAGTTAAAGCGCATTGCCATATCGAGGTAAGTGCTGGCGCGCACCATCAGCGCCAGCAAGCCGCTGGACATCATATCTAAGACGTTATGGTAATTTTTCATCGTTATGTTGGATTTGATATGGATAAAATTGGCGCTGACCTAGACGATAAAGTTACTTTTCGAGTTGGCTCTACACTTAAGAAAGTGTTGAAGTCCGTATAGATGACCACCCAATCATGATTTTTGAGCTTAAGCGGTATATGGCTGATTCCGTTAGACAAACCAAATTTTTCAGTCATTGGTATATAGCTGATAAAGCAGAGTGCGTCCGGCTGTCGACGAAGACCATCGTCGGTCTCTGGTGAATGCTTGCACGTTAGCGTTCGTGACGACTACAAGCGGCTCGGTTCAGAGTGCGGAATCGTTACGCCAAGTGTTAAGGGCTTAGCACGTGTTTGCTAGGCCTCAAATCAGCAGCATTGGGCGAACAGGCGAACAGCTTAAAGGTTCGCATAATGTATATTATGTTAAACTACGTTCAACTCAAGCTCAGATACCGCGCTGTCACCAGTCGGTAAAAACCGGACTTTGCCTCGAATTATAAGAATCCAACCAAATCAACAGCTTCTGAGCCCTACCTTCTAGCCTTTCGAGATTGCGAGATTTGATTTATCGAATCCTAAGATTTGAAAACAAGACGGCGAATCTCAACTCCAAAGCCACCAACTATTTTTGCTTAAGCCTAGTCAGACACTCGCCAATGTGATCTTTGTCGTGCTTCTCACTTGAGTGTACGCTGTCTATGAAGAACCGATTGACCGTTCAGCGCTTGCGATTTCCATGAGTAACCTTGGCCACTCATTGCGCCTATTCGCTGCAGCTTGTGTCTTGGGCATCCACTCCGTCATGAGTCCCCAAAAGGAATCCTTCCATGACGTTTACGCACGGTGCGCTGATCTACATGCTGTGACTTGTTTACTTGGTAAACCAAGCTGAACCAGTCACTCAGTTCCCGCTTACTTCAGGCGGTCACCGTGTTCGCATAGGACTTATATCTATGGCTGAGCCCACAGTTCCTTATCCTCTGTTCCCACCCCTAGGTCTGCTTAACGACCATGCTCACGTTGAACAACCGATAAACCTGGAAGTCCGGCGCCGCTTAAAGACAATTCCCGAGCACCTGAATGCGCTCAACGCCTGGCGAACGGGCATGTCCTTTCTCATCTCACAATCTCGACGGCCTGGATTCCAAGACCGGCACTACAAAGTGCTTTGCCCGATCCTAGAGTCGATGATGCACTGGAGTTGGTCAATCCGAGGGAAAGCCTTGGATGATTGGAACGGCACCGACGCAAAAACTTTTATAGAGTTCATCATGAGACCGCCGGTTGCGTGGGTAGCGACACCGGGTTGTAGCCGGTACTCCAAAAAGACCCGCGGGAATTTCGCAGAGAAGCCTCTCGATCCGCTATGGCGTCCGATCATCCGACAGACCTTCTCGGGCGATGATCCAGGTCTGAGTTCTAAACACCATCGGAACTGGTTCATAACGCATGGACGGGAGTATTTCGCCTTCACCGATTCTCTGCCAAGCCCCAAGTCGCTCGCCGATGCCTACGATAACACTGCCGCAGGTACCGAGACTGAAAATCCCTTTAGGGACTTATTGCCGAAAGACTTCGAAGCCCGTACAGAAAATCGGCGGACAATCTTCACATTGGAACAACTCTCTGACCTGATGGGTATTGCGGAGTCGCTCACAAACTATAGTGAGAAATCGGAACCGTTTTTGTTCGTCGTCGCAGCGGCCCTCCATTCGGACATTCCCATGAAGGCGCTTGGTGCCACACAGACCATCAAGCCAACGTTCTCTTACTTCAAACCCCGAGACTTCGAAGTATCCGATCCAGTACAAAACCAGCCCAAAACTGAATTTGCGAGCTTTTACCTGGCTTCACAGCTGGGGATTGCCAAGGGGCCAGGGATTTTCGAAAGTCCGCTTTACCTTGGTCGACGCTTCCGCCTTTCTGCTCAATTCCAGCCCTACTTCCAGCGTTATGCGCAATTCAGGCACCAGCATGACCAATTGCTGAGTCCTCATAGCTACCTGCTTCCTTTGATGCGTGGCGTCGATGCTTATGGGTACGGCAGCCTCATTGAAAAGCTCAGCGACTTTACCACCAGCATCTTACAAGTCCTTCGCGACAGGCCTGCATCGGCTCGGATGCACTGGAAAGGCTCGGACAAGCTTGAGCCCAGTGCCTCGCTTACATTTGCCGAGCTGCGTGAATCGGCAAAGCGCGCAGGCTGGATTCCGAAGAGTTTCGTCTCCCAGGATGTTGGGGCTAAAGCAGACATCTGGCCAGATATTGGCATTCGACCAGATATATCGAAATCCCAGTGGTTTCAGACCCACTGAGGGTAGAAAGTTAACTGTGGGAGCTTGGCCACTGAAGGGCCTGGTTTGCCTCAGCCCCCGTAATATCTACATCTAGGAGCTAGCGCCCTCCTCTCTACGACGCACGCGGCGAGAGATCATTAAGGGCGCGCCCCGTAGGGTCGGCTGTAGGCTTTGCAATCACAGGGCCGCCAGTGAAGACGTTGATCGAACTAGTAGGACGGCTTAATGAGTCTCCTGCTCCGCACGACCGACCACCCGGCGTCCACAACCCTGGGCTAACGCCGACTAGGGTGATCCTTATGGTTGATTGGTCTCTCTTCAGAGCGTCGTTGATACTCCGTTGTAGGTGGCGGCGCAGGCGTTTTGTTTTCCTGATTCTTAGGTTTTTGATCGTTGCTCATGAATATAACTCCCTGCCAATGCTGATTACTGCCAACAGCGACAACGCCCATGCGGCGTAGACCATTTCGCTGTAGGCAAAGTCTAAGGGTTTGGATTTTTCGTCGATAGCTGACTTCAATTTTTCTAAGGTGTCTATGTAGCAGTTAAAGAGGTGCTGTTTATAAGCATTAGGGGCAGCGTTTTTCATCCATTCTGCGGTCTCACGGCTTGAGGGCAGCGATGGGCAGTCCCGTATTCTGAGCGCATTCAAGGCGTGGCCCCAAGAGCACACGACGCAGAACGCGGCGGCGATGAACGACCCAAAAGCCAAGACATCCAGGGGGCCATGGAGAGCGAAAATCACCTTCCCCTTTGCGCTCACGAGAGCGGTCAGAGCTACGATCACAATCGACACAGCAGTGAGGAACTTAGCGCATTTGTTCTCGAAATGGTCGAATCGCGCCTGCTCGTCTTTATAGCGATCTTTCAGGTAGGTCAGGGTTTCGTCCATGAGAGCGTCCGTCTGTCTGCGCTTGGTTAGAAGCCGCCGTATATGAAAACTAATGCTCAAGCGAAGCGTCTATGAGTGGTGCGCCAGTACAGAATGCCAGGAAGCCAAGGGGTGAATTATGAGCTCAAATCACTATCGCGGTTTGGTACGTTCCCATCAACAGCGCATTGCTCGCCTGAGGGAATCTCACGCCCGTAAACTCCACGAGGCGGCAAAGCATGGAGAAGCCAGCCGTAAAGCCGAGACGGAGGCGACCCGTGCCCAGTCTGCGTCGACTGTCAGAACAAAGCAACAACAAGCGCAGCGGTATGACGGCCAGAGAACCAAAGCTGAGGTAGACGCGGCGAAGATCGTCGCCGACATCAACCGTGAAATGGCTCGGCTTCTAGCAGACCAGCAGCATCTCGACAAAGCCTTGGAACGGGAGCTAAAGGAAGCAGCCCGCAAGCGACAAACTGAACAGCAACGGCTAAATCAGCAGGTCGACCGAGACATCCAGTCACGCAACCGCCAACTTAACGTCCTACAATCTGGCCTAGCTAATCAAATGGCCCGAGCGGACGATCTAGAGCGTGAAGTGGCCAAGCTTCAGCAACTCCCTGAACAAATTTTGATTTTATTTTTCGGTGCTGATCCCGGTCGCAAATCTGAAAAAGCACTGGATCTCCAAAACGAGATCCGTGGGGTGAACGCCCACATCCGCGCTTCTAAGCATCGTGACGCTCTGAAGGTAAACTCACACTGGGCTGTTCGTGCGGAGGATCTACTCCAAGCGCTTGATGAAAATGAGCCGGCCGTCATGCACTTCAGTGGGCATGGAACAAGTGCCGGACATTTGGTGTTAGAGAGCCCAAATGGTGAGCCCCACCTGGTACCTCTGGAAGGAATGCTGCGTGCAATAGCCGGGAGCGCCCGCTATCTGAAGCTAGCCGTTTTCAATTGCTGCCATTCCTTGGAGCTGGCAGAACGTTGTTCTGTGCATGTTCACGCGGCCATTGGCATGGACGGCGCCATAGCAGATGAGGCAGCTAAAGACTTCGCCGCCCGGTTTTACGCGTCAATTGGCTTTGGGCAGGATATTCGTGAAGCCTTTAATCGGGCGACCACTCAACTTGCTATGACATATCCTGGTGAGTCGCACATCCCTCAGCTGTTCATAAACGCACTCGCAACTGAAGCTGACCTTACCTTGGTCAAGGCGTAGAAGTTTCAATGTGCTGGTACCTAGTGCTATAGCCCTCTCCTACGAACGCAGTTTATTGGAGGCTAATCAGCCGTACGCCAAGGGAAACTGCCGGGCCTATGGCAGCCCTCTTTCCCGTTTAACCAACGCCGCCGGGGTAACGGCGCAACCCCTCATCCTTTTTTGATGGTCAAACAGAACGAACGTTTGTCTATCCTTAGTCGGGCTGTTTGCCGTCACGCAGCACGGGAGGACAATTCGGCAGTTCCAGAGAGCGTGGGGAGCGTGCGCCCAAGCGCCAGTGTTCCAGCTGGAAGTCGCCCTTATTCGGGTGGGCATCCTTGCATCCACTAAGCAGCATTTTCCACGAAGCCGATAAGGACGTAGCTGCCCTCTTCTTCCTTCTGGTGCCCGCCACGACTACCGTCGGGCTGAAATCTTGCCACACTGCCATTGGTGCCTCCCTCCACGCGAAGAGTAATATTGCCACCGGCGCAGGCTTGGCTGACGGCCCATCACAGGCTGTCACAAAATTCAAACAATCATGGGAGGGTGGCCGGTGAGCACCATCTACTATTCGGTGCGAATCGGAGCATTCATCATTGAGGAGCAAGGATGTATTTCACCTTCACGAGACCGGATCTGTTTGGGCCAATGCGCACATTCGGCCGCGGCATCGCCGTCGCGCCTGAAAATCATCTAACGGAACAACGGGCCGTACTCCTAGTAAAGACGTCGAAGGAGATCATACTGACGGCTCGCTCCCGAAAAGGGCTGAAGTGGTACCTGGCTCCCGTTGAGATGAAGGGTACGCACGGCCTGGCTCTGATATCTGCATTTTTTGACGATCTGGACAATCCCCTCGCTATCACTACACCGTTAGTGCCCAGTGATTCCCTGTGCTCAGCGTTGGCTGACCTACCGGACGAATTCGATGTCTGCTTTCTCGATGAACACAACAGGGAGCAGCTCAGCTGTCGAGCATCCGCATCACTCGCATATTTGCGGGCCAAAATTCGAGACCTACCGGTGCTATGTGACCCCGATTCTCACATGATGATTGATCAAGCGGAGCAATGGTTCTCTATACGTACTGATTCAGATGACCGCGAAGCGTTTCCCGTTCTGCTTGGTGAGGAGCTGTTCCCTAGCGATTTCGTATATTTCGATCTGCGTGAAGATCAACACGCATTCCATGGATCATCCGGATTTTCGACCAGCACGTTGGTTCGCCCTGAGCCAGGCCGTTACCAGGAACAGGATATCGTGTTTCTCTTGCAACGGGTGTTCTCAGCCAACGAAATCATTCACGGCCCGATCAAGCCTAGTGACAACGAAGAGCTTGTCGACGTCGCCGTTCTGGGCGGCGAAATAAATCTCTTCCTGCAGGCCAAGGACAGTCCCAACACGGAAGCGATGATCAATAGATCAATGGACAGAAAACGCCGGGTATCGCTCAACCAGCTCGTTGGAGGGTTATCCCAGCTTGGCGGCGCGTTCTCGACGGCTCTGCGGGCACCGGTTCAGCAACTGAGACTGCCATCCGGTGAAAGTATCCAAGTCGATTTTTCTGACAAGCCAATGGTGGGCATAGTGATCGTGAAGGAGCTCTTCACAGACATGTATGAGGAGTACAGTGAGCGGGCTCTGGCTTTCATGGATAAACATCAGGTTCCTGTGGTGTTCTTCGACTACCCCGAGCTGGAGGTACTAACACGTCGGTGCGAGACTGAAGCAGCCTTCCTTTCTGCATGCCATGCCGTATTTCGGTTCGCTGTCGAAAACGGCGAATATCCAAAACTGCGCTTCTAGGAGAGCCTCCAATGGACGTTCTCCCCTTCCCTTCGCCTGTAAACTGGAGTCATAGCTAGGGTGATCACGGGGCGTTCGATAAAGCCGAGGGGTCAACTGCGTCCATGGGCTCGCGCCGCAGCTAATCCAAGAATATCAGGATCGCTATTACCAAGATGGAACCACTAGTGCTCAGTACTTTCGCCAAAGGTGATCTCTTCGAGGAGCAGGTTTTCCAATTCCTGAATCGCGAGATCGATGAGGGGCGGTTTTTTTGCCGACCTGAGCATTGCCGGATTTTCAGGAAGCGGCGCTATTACTCTCGCGATCGAGAAGACGACATCGTTTTTGACATCGCCATAGAGATCTTCCTTCCTGGCCAACCTAAGCCGTCAATGATCGTTCTTGTCGAATGTAAGAATTATGCGGGCACCGTTCCGGTTGGAGATATCGAGGAGTTTGGGACCAAGATCCGCCAAGTCACAGGATTCAATGCAAAAGGGATATTCGTATCGGCAAGCGCCTTCCAGTCCGGCACGATCAACATCGCCAGGAATCAGGGTTTCGGTGTTATTCGGTATTTTCCGGACGAAGGCTTCCAATGGGAGCTGGCTCGCGCCCTCCTCACGGGAGTGAGAAATGCGTCGTCGCGAAAGCGTGCTGAAATTGAGTACGCTCTGACCCAGCCTGGCTTCCGGCCGACTCTCACGGGAGCTTATGCTGTTACCCCTGGGGGCTACACTAATGCTTGGGGGGGGATCTGGACAGGGCTTGATCTGGCTGGCAGTTTCGATCCAGCCATATTGGAAATCATTCGGCCTCCTCACCTGCCAGTCCTCAGAATTGGCTATATCTCTAAGGGAGCAATTGAAAATCTGTCAGAGCAGGTTTTGCGATCTGCCGGTTATACAAGGGGGGTAGTAGATCTGGAAGCCGTAGTCGCTGGTGCGACCACGTCGAGTGCCTTGACCGTTAGCTACGTAGATGAGCCAGACGGTGCTTTAGGTAGGATCACATTTGCCCCCTTGGAGATAAAAATCAATTCTCGCGACAAAACAGCCCCGATGACCCGGTTCACGCTTGCTCACGAGCTGGGGCACTATTATCTCAATCACGGCCGCTACATTGCACGGGAGAGCCTACGTTCGAAGGACATTGATCAGCTTGAGCGCATCGCTGTCCCCAAAAGCGAATTGGAACGCCTCGAATGGCAAGCGAATACATTTGCGTCTTACCTACTGATGCCTGAACGGCATTTTCTCGAAGCTTTCTCGCTTCTGGTTGAGCACCACGATATTCGCAACCGAGGACATGGCGCCCTTTTTCTCGATGACCAGCGGGACAACATCAGAAATTACCACCTGGTGCTCGACGCACTGAGCCGATATTTTGCTGTTTCTAAAAGCGCCGCGGCCATCCGTTTGCGTGGTCTTGGAGTCTTAGTCGAAACCTGATCCAGCGTAGGTTATTCAGTGGCGCGGAACGCTTGTGGCGAACGAGGAGCCATCTCCGCGGGCGAAAGTGACTTGCATAGCCCGCTTCTTCAGCAGCGCCCTAACCCAGATAGGATGCAGCATCGGGCATTTTTATGGGCAGGCTGCCGATCTGGTGGGCTACAGTCCCGAGTGCCCGGCCCGCTGTTAAAGACCAAGACATGCCAGCGATTTTTCCCAGCCACCTATCGACGAGCCTATATGGAACGACACCTGTACCGCTTCCGGACAGCGGAGCGCTTATTGGGGAATGAGGCTACTGACATCAAGAAAGGCCTCCCCGGCGAGCTAGAAAATCTTGAGATTTATTTTGCGCCACCTGAACAACTCAATGATCCTCTAGAAGGCTACAAAGAAATCTACTGGGCAGGCGATGAGATCATATGGAGAAACTTCTTCAGGCACTACCTCCTGGTGCTGGCGCTCAGAAGTTGGGAGTTGGATGAAGCGGTGCGACTCGGAACGCCCCTGCCAAAAAATCTTCCCATAGAGCAGTACCCCTCCAACCTACGTGGAGCTTTCCAAGCCGGGTACCAAGAGATGGATGCGCTGATCGGTGGCTGCGATGTCATCCAAGGCTATGTGCGCGCTCTTTCAAAGAATGAAGCGAGGCACTACAGGCCAGAGCTGTCGTTCTATCTTGCGACCTTGCACACTCGCTTGTTGTCCACCGTGCTGCTCGTCAACTTCAAGCACGGACTGTCTGGTGTGTACCCCGACCAGACGTCCGAGGATCCGCTAGGTGATCGCGACCTACACCTTCAGGCCATCTCTAACATCGAAGCTCAGGATGGCACGCTTCGAGACGCTGGCTCGTATGAAAAAATGGCGTTACTCAATGCGACATACGCCATTAGAACCGCGCACGTTATGCCAGGTGGTCACATCGGGGCACGTGAATTAATCACCGCTTTCGTGCCCCACTACCTGATCAGATCGAACGACTGATGCACCCGCAATGGTATGTCGCCTGCTTCATGAAAGAGTGCAATAACTCGGCGATTTGGGGTAGCTATGGTGATAATCATAGGGGAATCTGTTTGAGATATCGCGTTCTCGGCGACGCGCCCTCAATGACAATGGAAATGAATAAGCCAGACGGCAGAGGATACAACGGTATCTCTCACAGCTTCCAAAACATGAGCTTTAAAGAGGTGTTTTATGATCGAGAATTTTCAGAGATGGACTTCTTCAGATTCCTCGGTAACGTTTCGAATGAAGCCCTGAGTGGCTTCTGGTACAGCGATGCCCAAGGAAATCTCAGCAGCAAAAGCGAGTGGTTGAGATCCCACTCGAATGAGCTTTGGATGGAGCACCACAAAAATGTCGATTTCGCGCTGACGTCCAAGCTTCCTCAATGGGGATCAGAAAAAGAGTATCGCCTGGTGCTGAGTTCCTACCTCGATATTTCCGACGAAAAGCACCGGATCCTCAAGTACCGTTTTACAAGCCTGGATGGCCTGATTTTTGGCATCAAGACTCCGCTGGAAGACAAGCTGAAATGCATCCGAATCATCAGAGCCCACTGCGAGCGGGAAGACATTCAGTCGTTCAATTTCTATCAGGCTTACTACGATCCGCAGACTAAATCCATCGAGCATGGATTGCTACCGATCACCCTCTATGAAGCTGATCCTGAGTCCGAAGAGCCGTCAGACCGCGAAGTTTTTTAACGTTGCAGTACCTATGAACACTGTAAGCGTCTGCTAATCACACCTTGCGACCCTGGCTTTTAGCTGGCGCTACTCCTTGGATAAAAATCGTTCGGTGATCATCGCCACCGCCACCGCCTGCGCCGGAGACGTCAGGGCTGTGTCTATCTTAAACGGAGCGCTTCCCACGCCTCGTATTCATGATCCAGTACAGACTGCCAGGTTGGTGGAGTCAGTCCAGGAATATCAATCTTTCTGGTTTCTACCCGGCGCTGGTGTTCATATTTATCAGAGCAGATCACTTGGATGTTCACTAATGGAGCACCAGAGCGTGTGGCGATATCACTCCACGTCTTTCGGCTTTCGATTACTGGGTTAACACAGTCAACTATAACAGTGCTGCCAAAACGAAGATTGCTCAGAGCAAGCTCATTGGCGACCATGTAACCGCTCCGCCCTACGTCTTTTGCAGGAGCACCGGAGTCACGAATAGCCTGTTCAATCGTATCGACCCGCAGATACACGGCACTCGTTCTGCTAGCAAGGTCACTTGCGATAGTCGTTTTTCCGGTACCTGGAAGTCCGCTGAAGACAATGAGCATTCTATCCCCTTAGGTTAGTGAGTTAACCCAGTTTAGGTAGCTGCCAGTTATGCGGCAGCAACTAATCGAGTTCACTAGCCCGCTGCATCGGCAGCGCGCGTTAGAACATCCGAAGCGTCCGGCGAAGTCAACTATCCGATTCCCCATGACGATGCTGTCCAGGGATTTTCAAGCGGGCGTGCGGCACCCACCGCTTTTTGTGAGGCATCTTAAGATGATCCGCATCAACTCGGGGTCATGCCGAGATAAAGGAAAATTAGGACACTCTTAATGTAACCGTATGATATATATATATATATATTAAATTTTTTACTGTGTTGCTTTTCCTCGTCCCGAGTTTAGCCGTCTATGCTGAAGCTTTTGCTTTTTCTTGAGGGAAGAACTCCATGGCCTCTCTGGAGCGGACAGCCTATCCGAAGCTGCCGACGAATCTGTCGTCGAAAGAACTTCATCAGAGCTATTCGCTCTCAGAATCGGAGCTCGAATGGCTCTCTAGAACGGCTAAAAGCCCTGCTCTTACCATTGGGTTAGCCGTTCTGCTTAAAGCATTCCAACAGCTTCATTACTTCCCTGTTTTCGAGGAAATTCCAGCTGAAATCGTCAACCATGTCAGGTCTTGCCTGAGTTACGGGGCGCGCATAGTTCCTCGTTATGCAACCCCCCGAACCCTGTATCGTCATCAAACAGCTATCCGCCAATACCTACAGATCACTCCATTTTATGGGACCGATGCCCTAAAAATTGCGCAGGAAGCTGCCCACGAAGCGGTAGTGATCCTTGATCAGCGTGTTGACGTCATCAATGTCCTGATTGGCGAGCTGCTTGAGCGAGGCTACGAACTCCCGGCCTACTCGACGCTCAATGACGCGGCTGAAGACGCCCAAGTTGTTCTCCAGGAAAAGATTTTCAATCGAGTCGTCGATAGAGCTCCGATAGATGTGATCTACCGTCTCAGAGAGCTTCTTGACACCGATTTCGGTCGTCGCCAAAGCGACTTCAATGCCCTGAAGCATGTCCCCAAAAAGCCCTCTCGCAAACACTTGGAGATACTGATCGATCACTTAAGTTGGTTGGAGGGATTCGGTGATCTCGACTCCATCTTTGAAGGGATCGTTGATACTAAGATTTGGTTTTTTGCGAATCAAGCGGAGAAAGCGGATGTTTCTGAACTTAAGGATTGTTCGCTTCCAAAGCGCTACACTTTGATGCTGGCTCTGATCTACCTCATGCGTGTACGAGCACGGGATCACCTTGCTGAGATGTTCATCAAGCGTATCGCGACTATTCACAAGCGAGCCAAGGATGAGTTGGAGCAAATCCAGCAGCGTCAGCGCAAAAAACTAGAGCTGCTCGTGGCCACTTTGGATGGTGTGATTCAGATTCTCAGCCAAGAACCAAGCGATCAGGAAGCTGGCAGTTTGATTCGCGAGTATCTGTCCCCCGAAGGGAATCTTGATCACCTTCGCGAGGCCTGCGCCGAAGTCCAGGCCACAGGCGGCAGTAACTATCTCCCGCTACTCTGGAAGCACTTCAAATCCCATCGATCATTGCTGTTCCGCCTGAGTCATCTGCTGCAACTGGAGCCAACAACCCAGGATCGCTCGCTGATCGAGGCTCTGCACTTGGTCCAGGCCAACGAGATCCTGCATAGGGAATGGATCGACGAGCATGTGGACCTGTCATTCGCCTCGGATCGCTGGATCAAAGTTGTCCGTCGTGCCCCCAGCGAAGGGCCACCGACCAATCGGCGCTTCCTGGAAGTCTGCGTTTTTTCCCATCTGGCCAATGAGCTTCGCTCTGGCGATATCTGTGTGCTTGGCTCGGAGTCGTTTGCTGACTACCGCAAACAGTTACTGCCTTGGGATGAGTGTCTGGCTCGTCTGCCGGAGTACTGCGAAAAGGTCGGCCTGCCGAGTACGGCCACAGAGTTTGTCGCCAGCTTGAAGGAGCAACTTGAGAGTACTGCTCAGCAGTTGGATGACAAGTTTCCCAGTTGCCGCGGTGATGTGTCGATTAATGAGGCCGGTGATCCTGTGTTGCGCCGAGTGGTCGCCCGTGACATCCCGCCTTCAGCAATCTCGTTACAAACGGCTATCACACAGCGTATGCCTGCCAGGCATGTGCTCGACATCATGGCCAACATCGAACACTGGATTCAGTTCACCCGTCATTTCGGGCCGATGTCCGGCAGCGATCCCAAACTGAAGGAGCCGGCCGAGCGCTACCTGATGACGATCTTCGCCATGGGCTGCAACCTAGGGCCGAACCAGGCTGCTCGCCATCTGGCGGGTAACGTGACCCCACACATGCTGTCTTACACCAATCGTCGGCACCTGCCACTCGACAAGCTGGATAAGGCTAACCGGGAGTTGGTCGAGCTTTATCTCCAGCTTGATCTGCCCAAGCTCTGGGGCGACGGTAAGGCGGTAGCGGCCGACGGGACACAATTTGACTTTTACGATGAAAACTTGCTCGCAGGCTACCATTTCCGATATCGCAAGATGGGCGCGGTCGCCTACCGACATGTGGCAAATAACTACATCGCAGTCTTTCAGCACTTCATCCCTCCAGGCATCTGGGAGGCTATCTATGTCATTGAGGGCCTGCTGAAAGCGGATCATAGCGTTGAAGTCAATACGGTTTATTCAGACACTCAAGGCCAGTCCGCAACAGTGTTTGCATTCACCCATTTGCTGGGCATCAATCTAATGCCTCGCATTCGCAACTGGCGCAACCTAGTAATGTATCGGCCCGATCGCTCGGTCAAGTACAAGCATATCAACAGCCTCTTTACTGATACCGTCAACTGGAGCCAGATAGAAACCCATTGGCAGGATCTGATGCAGGTGGCGCTGTCGATTCAGGCCGGCAAAATATCCTCGCCAATGCTGCTGCGTAAACTCGGTTCTTACAGTAGGCGCAACAAGCTCTACCATGCAGCGCAGGAGTTGGGATGTGTGATCCGGACCATTTTCCTACTCAAATGGATTGGCAACCGTGAGTTGCGCCAAGAAGTAACCGCCAATACCAACAAGATCGAGTCCTACAACGGTTTCTCGAAGTGGCTGTCCTTCGGCGGCGATGTCATCGCCGAGAACGATCCAGATGAGCAACAGAAGCGCTTGCGTTACAACGACATGATTGCTTCCTCAGTGATCTTGCAGAACACCGTTGACATGATGCGCATCCTGCAGAAGCTCGCCCGTGACGGCTGGCAGTTTACCGATGAAGATGTATCGTTTCTCAGCCCCTACCTGACCAGCAACGTCAAACGCTTTGGAGAATTCAATCTCAGCCTCAAGCGCCCCCCTGAGCCCTGGATCAAAGACTCCATTTTCCAGCAGGCTGCGGGTTCGATTCGTGGGCAACAGATGTCCCATAGCAAAGTTGAGGAGACGAACTGATGCACATCCCACCCGCTTCGTTTCGAGTGACACCCTATGGGGAAGTTGATGCCAAGGCACTCGATTCCCTACGCGTGAGCTACGACACCTCTCAATTGCTTAATTTGGTGGACCGGCTAGATGCCTGTCTTGCTGAAATTGGTGGGATCGGCGGCATTCGGGACAACTTCTTACGTCTGCATGCCATGGCCATGACGATATTGGAAGATTCTCCTCTCGCCGTAGCTATCACTGATGTTGACAGTATTTGGGAACAGGCGGTGGTCCTTCAAGAGGATATTTCTACCCTGTGTTCTTGCTTGCAAACAGGCTCTAAACATCTGGCTCCTTTGGCAGCACTTGCTCCTGACTTTTAGGACTGGACCTCAACGATGGTCACGGTAAGAGAACTCACGTATCGAGGTTCTGCGCTAGAAAGTCCACTAGCTCGAGCGGGCTTCGGCTATTAATCACCGTGTAAATGAGATCACGTTTGCCGCGCGGCAACTTCTTTACACAGCTCTTCGCAGAGGCCCTGACAGCCTCATCTGTCCCATGAATGCGCGCCGCCAAGAGCAACACGAGAGTAGCGTCAGTGAGTGTCATAGTAGTGCTCACGAGGTTTCTCACACAGTATATCGACTTTTTCTAACCCGGCTCTAACTCGCTCTCGGCGCTTCACCTGATCTTGTTCCCACGCACTCGCTTTTAGCTGGCACTCCTCGAGAACCAAGGGGGCATAAATCGAATCGCCAGCAGAATACCGAGTGGCAGAATGATTACATCGTCCAGATACCCCAACTTCGGGATGAAATCAGGAATGAGGTCGATGGGACTTAGCGCATAGGTCATCACGAAACCGAAATCCATTTTGGTAGCCAAGGCGTTTGAGGGTGGTGGTAGCAAAACCATAGAATCATGGTCTGCCGTTTCAGGTTTTTTGCCCAACGCCGCAGATGCTCAAGAAGACCTTTCATTTCTACATTGAAAGCCCAAATAGCTGGACAGGCCAGCGAGGCGGCTTATGACAGGCTGGTCAAAGGCTTGATCAAGCCTGCGCCCTGATTTCGCACGTTGCCAACACCGGGGTTGACCCTAAACCACTCAAAGGCCTCGGTCGGATCGCCATGGCGCAGCACCATCTGCTCTGCGCGCTCCTTTGACGTGGTCGGGTCCAGCCATTCCCGAGCTAACTTTGGCTCCAGAACCACCGGGCGCCGGTCGTGAATGTCGATCATGCCACCGGCGCTGTCGGCGGTGATGATCACAAATCCATCATGCTCCCCTGGGCCTTCATTTGTGTCAGGGAACTGGCCGATGGTCGCACACAGGATGGGCGATCTGTCTCGGTGCCGGATGAGATAGGGTTGTTTTTTTATTCCGTTCTCAACAACCCATTCGAACCAGTTGTCGATCGGCACGATGGCGCGGTGAGGCCAGATCGCCCGGAAGAAGAGGCCATGTGCGACTTTCTCGGCGCGGGCATTGATCGGCGGCAGACGATCGGTAGCCCAATGAGGGTGCCACCCCCAGCGTACCAGGTCGGCACGAAGTGTTTCATCTTCAAGATGAAGCAGGGCAACTTGAGTCGATGGCGCCACGTTGTACCGTTCCAGCGGTGCTTCTCCGACTGAGTTGACCACGGGGTTTGGCATGCTCAGCGCGGCGACGAAATCGTGAATACCGTGGTACTGGGACAGTCTTCCACACATCAGGACATCCTCCAAAAGGAGAGTTCTAAGCA
This sequence comes from Pseudomonas sp. 10S5, assembly GCF_035019745.1. NCBI lineage: Bacteria > Pseudomonadati > Pseudomonadota > Gammaproteobacteria > Pseudomonadales > Pseudomonadaceae > Pseudomonas > Pseudomonas sp. 10S5. Next base: position 104,683 of record NZ_JASJVL010000005.1, on the reverse strand, counting down.
TAACTGGCCGAAGAAACCCGAACGCGCTGCTGGATTACGCGAGGAGTGACATCCGGGTGAAGTTGTAATTACTGGAGAAGGACGCTCTGTCGAAGCGCTGTTTCATTGTAACCGTCCTGCCAACACACCTTCATGATCTCAGCGCTTGGGGTGATGGTGTCCACCTAATGTGTGATCTGACCCCGAAGGTTGGGCATCGCTTTCGGGGGGCAAATCAATTTAGTTGGACACCATGTCCGGGCTTTACCGACGCTTACATTTAAGCGAGTGCCAGCTGAATGACCTTGTAAATCACCATGACCATTGCCACCACCAGATAGCCGCGCAGCACGCCCATCCAGATACGGTTACGTTGCGACAGTACCATCGGCTTCAGTTGTGCCAGTGGAGGCATCCGCCAGGCGTGCATCATTTGTTGGGTGAAGGTAACGGTGTTCTCAGGCAGCGCCCCGTTGTCGACTTCTTTGCGAGCGTGCAGCACATTTACCGCAATGGCGATGACGAGTCCCACCAAGCCGCCACCGATGAGGATGTTGGTGATGGTTTCACCGGACATATCCGGGAAGGCCACCGCAGCTGTCAAGACGATCGACAGCAGTACGAGTACCGCGACAATGACCGCAGTAATGAGGTTGGTGAAGCGCTTGTTCGTCCATGGGCCCAGCACTTCCTTGTCGTTGCACAGCAGCAACAGGAACACGGTGGCGCTTGGCAGCAGTACACCCGCCAGCGTCTGTACTGCGTTGGTCAGCAGACCGAGCGGCACACCCGGAATCAACACCAGCGCCGCAGCGAGGGCGATCAAGCCGCAGTACATCAGGTAAAAGCCCTTGGCATCGCTTGGTTTACGATGCAGCGAGTGTTTCAGGTTCAGTACATCGCCCAGTGCGTAGGCGGTCGACAGCGACACCGCCATTGCACCGATGATGCTGGCGTCGATCAATGCGATGGCAAACAATACGCCCGGCAGGCGCCCGTGATATTTGGCGATACCTGTGGCGATGGCGCCGGCATCGGTGAACTGGCCGAACTCAGGGTGACCGACAAACACTTGCGCGGTGAAGGCGATCATGGCCACTGCACCAATCACCACCATCGCAATGCCCAGCCATAGATCGGCGCGTTCGTACTTGATGAAGCGCGGGGTGATACGTTTGTCGATCACGTAGCTTTGCTGGAAGAACAGCTGCCATGGTGCGACGGTGGTACCCACGATGCCGATGATCAGCAGCAACACCTCCGACAATTTGCCATCAGTCGGCAGTTGCGGGATGAAAAAATCGTGAGCGACTTGTGCCATCGGTGGATGGATCATCACGAAAATGGGTACCAAGAGCAGGCTGCCAATCACCAGGATCAATGCGAAGCGTTCGAAGCGCCGGAAGTCGCCGGTACAGGCTGCGAGCATGATGAACACCGCTGCCACGCACACACCGGCCACCTTGGGCACACCGAGAAACTCCATCCCGAGGCTGATGCCGATGAACTCGGTGACGATGGTCAGCGCGTTGAGGATGAACAGGTCGATCGCACTAAACGCACCCCAGAACTTGCCGAAGCGTTCGATGATCAGCCGGGCGTGGCCGACACCCGTCACAGCACCCAGACGCAGCACCATTTCCTGGTTGACATACAGCACCGGGATCAACAGTGCCATGGTCCACAGCAGCATGGTTCCGTAGTTCTGGCCGGCCTGGCCGTAGGTGCTGAATGCGCCGGCGTCATTATCGCCGACCATCACGATCAACCCGGGGCCGAGGATGGCCATCAGTGTTTTGAAGCGTTGCCACCAACTATTGCGCGGGGCGATGTCGTCATGACGGATGGTGCCGAATGCTCCTCGGATGTCTCCGACGTGGGCACTGTCAAGAACAGCAATTTCAATCTTCAAGTTGGACATAACGAAATCTCTCCAAAGCGTAACGCTGGATGCCGCTTTCGATTCCCGCCGGACAGGTGCGCAGGTGCTTTCCCTCTGCAAACCAAAGCCTAAAGCTGGATCAGAGTGGAAAATCAGCCATCCTGGCGCTGAGGGGCGCGAAATAAACGGGCACTAAACCGTCGACCAAAAGTGGTCAGGGTCGTGAAGAGGTCACGCGGAGAGAAATGCGGGGGGAAGTACAGGGAGGAGATCAGCCAGTGATGGTTGTACTGCTACCCGCTAGACGCCGCCCTTTCAATCAGAGTGACCGGACTACTACTACTACTACTGGGGTCCATAAGAGGTCTCTCCTTCATGTTTTTCGTGGAGGCACAGCTTCAAATATTGAGATGGCCTTGGATTATTTTCGGGTGGCATGACGCCCTCCTTTACGTACCCGGTGGTACGAACACGTTAAAACAATCGCTGCTGCACAAACGGAGGCAGACGATGGGTGCACAAACCTGCGATCGTAGCGAGCGCAAGACGCAAGCGACGATCAGGGCGAGTACAGAAAAATCTGCTCGCTCAGGCTTGATGTTTTAGTTACGCGAAGGAGTTTGATACTGATGCGCGCAACGCCTGCACTTGGCAAGACGTTGGCTAAGGGAATCTAGCTGAGGTCGTGCCAAGCTTGTGCGGAGAATTTCTCCGAGTGACGACAATGACTGTCCAATACAATACGACCTCAATTGTTACAATATGTGAATTCTAAGCGTGCCGCGTTACGAAAGTCAACGCAGCTCAGCTCATTCCGCCGCCAGCCGGCTATCTGATGGCCGGCAGGTGCAGTTGTCCACGGCGCCGTGCCGGATGAAAATTCCGCCAATGGGCGTCTTGCGGGGCGGCCAGCAGTTCTCGATCACCCGGGTATCGCCCCAAGCTCTGAGTCGGACTGACTCAGAGGACCATAGACAGCCTCAAGGCGAAGAACTTTATTCTCGCACCGACAGTTGTTGCCGGTGATATGTCCTATCAGCAATCCTTCGATGACCTCCAGTTCGGTGCCAATCAGCTTGATGCCGAGGCCATCGGCGAAAGGTTGCAACACCAAGGTTGGAAAAGCAGAACAGAGCGTTACTACCGCCCCGGACTCGACTTCGGTCGCGACTGATCGTAAACCTGCTTATCGCATCAGCCTAGTCCAAAACACCCTCCTGGAATCCTCAGCTTTCTGCTTGACCCATTCCTTTCCCCCTTCAGGAATGTGCTGATCAGATGAGCCTTGAGTTCATCACGGTTGAGCCGACGTGTGAGGAATCGCAGGCTAGGCACCGCCAGTCTTGCATTCTCCGGCTGAACTCTCGCCTCCCAAAAGCAAACCTCAGGAATGGAAAAAGCTGTTGTGCCTGGTCAGGTGCCCAAAGTCAAAGACCGACAGCACCTTGACTCCCGGCCGATCGGATTCGAGTATCCGCTGGCTCACCGGCTGGCCTCGACCATGTGAAACGGTTTTTCACAGCCCTCAGACTGGGGTTCATGCGCAGGATTCAGACAGGAGGCGGTCACCAGATTTAGATTCTCTAACATTACAGGTCAGTCTGAGCAGCACGGAGAGAGAACCAGCGTCCACTTGAGTTTCCGGATTGCGAACGGTGGATAGCGCTTGAACGCGCACGGTTCACATGTGCGGCGCGCGCTTTCTGTTATATCGATGAATGCATCACCCGGATCTTGGGGCGTTAGGATGACGGGGTCGGTTCCATCCTCCTGAACTCCGCGAGCTGACTGGATAGCACTGCTTTTTCTTGCAGGAGTAGCTGCTTTTCTGTGGCCAGCTCAGTCAATTGCGTTTCGGCCTGAGTTAAACGTTCCGCCACAAAGCTCCGTTCTCTCTCGATCACGGCCAGGCGCGTCAGTGTCTCGACCAAACACTGCTCGCCCTGGGCATGGTGCTGTTGCAGAGTCATATGGCCCTGTTTCAGTTCGGTGAGTTGATATGTCAGGTGCTCCTGCGCACTGCGGCTCTGAGTGAGCGCCTCCTCGGCCGTGAGCAGGGCGTCCTTGAGCAGATCATTGTCCTGCGCCCGGCGTTGTTCCTGTGCCTGCAGCTCACCCAGGCGGGTTTGCTGCGCGAGCCGGAGCTGGCGGAGTTCTGTCAGCTCCTGTTCCAGGCGATGGTGGCGTTGTTCAGCGCTCTGGCGCTCGTCGGCGCGTTGTTGCGCGACCGATGCCTGGTAGTGCTCGAACTGCACCCGCGAGTGTTGCAATTGCTGGGTCAGCGAGGCGACTTCGGCGGCGCGGTCAGCCAGGCGCTGTTCGAGCCCGAGCTTTTCACTGCCTAGACCGGCCAAGACGATCTCCTGACGCTGCACGGTGTCAGCCAGCTCTTGGCTGCGGGTAGTGGCTGCGGCCAGTGCATGGGTCTGCTGCTTCTGAACGTTGAGTGACGCGTCGCGCTCGACAAACGCTTGCTGCAACTGCTCCTGCAACGCGGCGGTCTCTGACTGGTGAGCCTCTACGGCCTGCTGGAGTTGAATGGCCGCCTCCGCCTGAACTTTTTCGTACAGTCCCTTCAGCGCCAGGACGAGCTCCGCGGGCAACCCCAGTTCGGCCTGCGCCAGCGTGCCGGGATGCGCGGCTTTCCAACGTTTTAACAACGGGGCAATCGTGCTTTTGCTGCCCGTCTCGCCTAGGGCGGCGCGGATGCTGTCAATCGTCGGATTGCGGCCGTCTGCGACGAGCTGGGCCGCCGCATGGGCGACATGCACATAAAGGACGCCGGAACGGGCCATGAACGAACACCTCAGATTTTTTCGTACCGTATTATGGGAAACGTAATACATCGATTTAAGTAAAGAATAGTTAAGCTCGTCGAGAGCGCCAATTAACCCACGATAAGCTTGGTTATCGTGAGTTAGGTGCACAGGTTTGGCATGCGCTTCTATAATCCGCAGTACACACGGCCTAAACAGGCGTTTTGGGATGACAGCCAGCCATCACGACGAAAATCTCCCCGCCAGGTGGCTCGACACACCCGCGGTGCCCCCGCGTACCCCCGGTACGCTGGCCACGCCCGCGCAGTTGGCCGAGCAACACCAACGTTTTCTGGCGGCGGCCACCGCCGACAACACCCGGCGCACCTACCGCTCGGCCATTCGCCACTTTCTCGCCTGGGGCGGCGTGCTGCCGTGCGATGAAGCCGCGCTGATTCGCTACCTGCTGGCCTTCGCGGAAGTGCTGAACCCACGCACTTTGGCCCTGCGCCTGACCGCGCTGTCGCAATGGCATCGCTATCAGGGCTTTCCCGACCCAGGCGCCAGCGCCACCGTACGCAAAACCTTGCGTGGGATTGAGCGAGTGCACGGACGCCCTCGACAAAAAGCCAAGGCCCTGCTGCTGGAGGATCTAGAACGCATCGTGGCGCACCTGGACACGCTTGAAGGGCTCACCGCGCTTCGTGACAGCGCATTGTTACAAGTGGGGTACTTCGGGGCGTTCCGACGCAGCGAGCTAGTCATGTTGGAAGTGCAATATTTACAGTGGGAGCGGGAAGGACTGCGGATCACACTGCCTCGCTCCAAGACCGATCAGGAGGGCGAGGGACTGGACAAAGCGATCCCGTTCGGCGACAGCATATGCTGCCCAGCGAAGGCACTACGGGGCTGGTTGGATACGGCGCAGATCGAGCAAGGTCCACTGTTCCGGCGCATCAGTCGCTGGGGAGTACTCGGCGAGGTTGGACTGCACGAAGGTAGCGTTAATGCCATCCTGTCGGCACGTGCCGAAGCAGCAGGGCTGTCGTATGTGCCCGAGATGAGCAGCCATAGTCTACGCCGTGGACTGGCCACAAGCGCCCATCGGGCTGGGGCGGGCTTTCTCGAGATCAAACGTCAGGGTGGCTGGCGGCATGACGGCACCGTACACGGTTATATCGAAGAGGCTAGAGCCTTCGAGGAGAACGCTGCGGGCTCTTTACTGCGGCGCAAGCCATAGCTAGATACGGGATGACAGCCTCTTGGGTATTGGCTTAAGCCACAACGAGAATAAATAAAAAACAACGTAATTACAGTCAGTTACAGAACGAATGTCCTAAATTTCCTTTATCTCGGCACAACCCCTCGATATCTCGCAGCTCAGGAAATTGAGGGGTTGTTGCTCGACCCACTCCCCTCCTATTTTAAACGCGCAATTGAAGACCTGGTGGGCTTACGTGGACGCCTAAAATCCCTGGATAAATTGTCCTATGATCAGCTTGTGCATGTGCTCCATACGCTAGGGTTGGAGGCTGTTTATCCGGTGTTCGACACCACCATGCCCCATAAGACAGGGTTCACCGCACATAACAAGTTTTGCCGACTCACTATGTCTGTGCGGCGACGAGAGACTGGGCGAGGCATCGTCTTCTTCAACCAGAAATCTGAAGAGCAGGCTATAAACGTATTGGTCGCGACCGGGGAATGGACGGTTGCTGAACTCCGTACAGTTCTGAATGAACAAACCCAGTTTTTACACGATCGAATGATCCTGATTTCAGGACGAGATCTGTCAAACGACGAGCGTAACGACCTCGCAAGCTTCTCCAAACGAGAACGACATACGCTATTGCATGTCGACCCGATTTTGCTCACCGTCCTTGCAGGTTTGAACGTCCAGGAAACCTCGCGCCTTAAGACCTTTTTGCAGCTGAGTCTACCGTGGACGTTCTTTAATCCGTACACGGGTAACCAGATGCAGCCGGCGCCCCCTGAGATGCGCTACGGTCGAGAGAACGACATCAAAATGCTGACAACGATGCGCAATGGCGCAGCGATGATCTTTGGCGGCCGGCAATTGGGTAAGACGACACTACTCAATGAGACACAGCGTCGCTTTCATAATCCTGAGCAACGATCCCACGCCTTCCTGCACCAGATGGATGGCAATCTTGACCGAGCCAACCTGTCGGGTAACGAACTCGATAAGCATCGCGCTTTCGTCTGGAAGACTATTTATAACTATGCCGTGACCAGCAAACTGATCAATGAAACCTATGGGATCGATACAGCCGGTCAGGTTGCGGCTTTGCAGGACTATTTCCGCCGAGAGAACCCGGATGCGTTCATGGTGTGTCTCGACGAAATCGATCCGATCCTTGGTTTGGACGCTGCTAACGGTTTCCGGATCTTCCGCGAACTAAGCGGTCTGGTTAACAATAGTAACGGGCGCTTCAAGGTAGTCATCGCAGGCTTGGAAAACGTACGTCGCTTCGCTGACGCCCCAAACTATCCGCTACATCAGCTCGGGAGCGCGATCCAGGTGTCCATTATGACTCCTACCGAAGCTCTTCAGTTAATTCGCGAGCCTTTGGGTCATCTGGGCTACGAGTTCGAAACACCGCTTCTCATGAACCGTATCCTGGTAGAGACCAACCGCCACCCAGGTCTGATTCATATCGTTTGCCATGAACTTATCCAGACCTTGAGTGCTCGCCATCAAAACAAAGTTGGCAGCCTCGTCATCACAACGGATGACATTGAGCAGATCCGGCGTGACCACAACATTAACCAGCTGATTTGTGATCGGTTCGACATCACGCTCAACCTTGACCTGCGCTACAAGCTGATCGCCTACAGCCTGATCGCGCAGAGCAAACGAACCTTCTCGCCAAGCCGAGCCAAGGCGATTGTCGAAGAGTGGGCTCCCGATATTTTTGAACCAATGACCGTCGCACTGTTTGAAGCATTTCTGGATGAGTTGTGCGGGTTAGGGGTGCTGCAATGCACGCGGCGCAACGAAGGTGGCAAAGAATACTCCCTGCGCAACGCCAACATCATGAACCTGGTCGGCGGCCCGCAGAAAAAAGTCGAGGACAAACTCCTCGAAGCCATTGATGCGATTAACGAAAATGATCCACTTTCCGCACACGCCTTCCCTGAAAAAGCGGTTCGCCCGTCACCTCTCACCTTACGGGACGAAAAGCTCCTCATCAGCGAAGAAAAAAACGAAAAAACTCAAGAAAGCACGGTAGAGGCTAGATCGTCCAACTACTCGGTCGGTGTCATCACCGGGTCAGAGGCACTCGGTTTGAATCCCCTCTGGATGGTGGAGTCTCTTCTTGCGATCGGAGAAGAAGAACCGGTTCTCAACGGCAATCCATTTGGTCGCTATCAATCCGCTCACAAAAAAGACACAGACCTTGGCTCGGCGGGCGACTTCAAAAAGCTTCTCAACGAAAGCGTTCTGGGTGTCCAAGCACTTAAAAAACATATCATGCTGTTCGTGGAACTGACCGGTGATCAACCTATTAGCAAAACGCTGGACTTGCTTGATATCGCCCACGAAGCACGACTTAACATCAACGCTAAGCGCAACCGCGTGCGGGTCATCTTCCTCATGACACCGAAGGCGCTGTGGCAGTGGGAAAGTCATACCGAGCTTACGGCAGGACGTGAATCCATGCAGCCGTTCGTGGCGCTGGACGTTTGGAAAACAACCGCACTCGCTCATCTCCTCAACAAGCTGGAACTGGAGAACACCTCAACGTCCGTCACCACCCTCGAAAAATTCAGTCAGGGCTGGTACTTCTCGTTGGATAGGCTGTTTGAGGCCAAAAAGAAAAAGCCTGACGTAGTGCGCGTCAGCGCCTTCGGGCAAAACTACCAGTCGCTACTGCAAGCGAAGCCGAAGAGCATGGATGAATTTCTCGTCAAGGCCGGCGTTTCCGCTGTTCCTTGGGCGACATCTGTGCTGAGCGCGGTATGCGAAGAGGAAAAGTTTGATGAAGACGACATCGCACTTCAGCTCATGGACGTCTACCCCGATGTGAATCCGCAAGACGCGCTTCGCTGGTTGTCTCGTCTGCGGTTGATCGCACCCGTGAAGAGCAAGAAAAACTTCTACAAAGTACCGGAAAGCATCAAGGCGGCGCTGCTGTCTAAATCTACCCAAGAAGCCAAGGCCTAATCATGGCCATGGAAATCGCAGTCCCTGCTCAGTGGCTTACGCAAATGCGGGAGTCTTGGGGCGCTGTACCCGCTGGCGACTTGCTGAACCCCTCCTCCACCGCGTGGGGCACCTTAGGCTTGTTGCCATCCGACTCTGCGGAAGCAGCAAGCTTCGCCGTGGCCGGGCGCGCGCTGAAGTATGGGCAATCGATCGCCATCGCATTGCCCGTATTGAGTGGCGAAGGCATTACACGGCTAATGGTGTATTTGCATCGCATTCGGATGGATGCGCTTCAAGGCGGGATTCGGGCTCCATGGCTCAATCCCGGAAACGTGGAACAGTATCCAGACATAGTATTTATATCTAGGCCTCGTCTTGGGGCCCAAGATCTTTCACGAGTTGCTGCCTTGCATACTCGCGTTCTTCGCCCCGCAAACCTAAAGGAACACAAAACCTCGCACACATCTCAGACGTTGGTGGTGGATGGATCCGCTGATCTGATGGAGCTCACTGACCTTATCAGTCGAGGCTCTCGCCCTTTTGTCATCGTGGTCGATGGTACGCGCGGCGGTAATGACAACGCTTGGGCGGTAGACAGTGCGCTTGACGAGTGTTTCCCACAGACTCCCCGAATAGTATTGCTATCCTTGGGCGACAGCGACGCAATCGCCAAAATGCGAACGAATCGAACTCGCACCCATCTGTGGATCATGCGTCTTTCAGATAAGGCATCGCTAGACTCCGTGACGCCTCCCCAGCTGGATTTCCAGCAGGCGTCCATCAGCGACGACATCGCAAATGCAGCTCTCGCAGATATCGCTACCCGTTTTTTCCAGCTGCGACGCGAACTTGAACGCTCCAAAGATCCTGCCCTCAAAGATCGGCTGGCCATTATCGGAAAGCTGTTTCGCGGACTAAACGAGCTGATTGTCCCTCTGGCGCGCCTTGAAGCAGTCCTTCAGGCAGCGACGCGCCCTGGCCTGTTTCCTGTGCGATCGCTGTATCGCTGGCTGGAAATGGCGGAGAAAGGAACATGTCACTATGGCGAGACCGAAATGGCATCGCGCTATTTGATCAGGCAAATTTCTGAGTTACATGGCTTGCTGATGCAATCCGTCTCAGGCAAGGCCGGGTGGCTAAAGCAGCACCTCATCAGAGCCCGGGCTGGCAAGGTGAAAACGCTCGTCTTATGTGGCAGCCCACACGAGGCTTTGGCCTTAGGCAATTGGCTGGATGACATACTCGATGCTGAGTGGATCGAAATAATACAGCTAACGGCTATGGATGGTGTGAAAGCTTATCGGCAATACCACGGCATGCTCGATGAAGTCATCATTACCGGCATGCTGTGGCCGACGCGGCAACACTGGGTCGCTATCCCGTGCAAAAAAATGATAATACCCGTGTATGCCTATGAGGCAGACCAGATAGTGCGCGTGCTGCAGCGCTGGTGGTTGGAACATGGTACGGCTAGCGCAGACCGAGGCGACAAGTTAAGACATTGGCAGCTAGATTGGGGTGGCATTCGCTGCAAGGACGGTGAAACAATGCCCCAATCTCTGGCACTCACCGTTGTCACTGAATCTGATCACAGCGAATATCCGCCACGCAAACATCACGCGGTAATCCCGCTCGAAATGGAAATGGATAACTGGCTGGAGCTGTTACTGGAGCAGCCGGCTGAGCCCGTGACTGAAGTCCAGGATGGTGATGTTTTAAGCCCGGAGCTTGTCTGGATTACGATTGATGAATCGCCTACCCCCCTGCCGTGGAGTAAGACACGCCCAGTGTTGGTTCTCCAAAACGAGGACATTCACCCTACTCCGGCGGAACAACTGGAGGCCGGTGATCAGATCATCCTGCTCAAGTACACCAATGAGCGCTTGGCAACTCAGGAAAAACTCTTCGAGATGGTGGCCCTTTCGGAAGGCATGCAGCAAATGATTCGGGCGGCCGATCGATGGAAATTAATGGTCGACGCCGTCTCAGCCCGTTTCAAGCCATCTCAGGTGCAAGTTCACTTGAAGAAGGAAAATGTAAGCGTCAGCGATGCAACTGTTTCGAACTGGTACAGGCATAACGTGTATGGCCCACGAGATCGTACCGCTGTGCTGGTATTTGCGCGTCTTGCAGGCGTCAAGCAGCCGGAAAATGCTGCAGTCTACGTTTCAAATGCTATCGAGCAAGTACGTTGCGCTCATCAGCAGGTGGGTAAACAGCTTAGAAAAGCCCTCCTTGATCGAAGCAAGGGTGCCACTACCATCACCATCGGCACCCTCACATTAGATGGGCATGCGTTTGATGACATGATTGAAATTGCCACCGTGAGATCAATCCGGCTGCCGGTTACTCAGGCTGTCGCCGTAAAGGATGAAGGTCTGTCGGATGTAGTGAACAGCATCCTGGCGATGCACCCGGAACGCATCCATTTGACGATCCCAGCCCTGAAATCGATGCGTGATTCGGTCTATCGTGATACCGCCAAGTTTCGGGCATGTCTATTGCTCATGGCCACCAAGCTTTACGAGCACTATCGGAATAAAACCGAGCGTCTTCACGACGTCCTCGAAAACTTCACACAGGAAAGCATCGACTTTCAACCCAAGATGTCCACCGTGACGATGGGGCAGCACTCCGACAACCGAAAATATAAAGGCAAGCCAGCCGATATCAACAGGCACTTTTGTCTGGGCAACGCACGCGATCCTTCACGCACGTTACGCATCCATTTCGACTGGGATGAGGACGATCAGCTGCTCGTCATTCATCAAGCTGGCAAACACCTGGAAACCACACAGACTTAAGGAAGCTCCATGACGCTCAATTATCGAGAGGAAATGGGACTGACAGCCGCATTTCTCAGTGAGATGCGCCTGCGACTCAGTGACAAGGATGCGGACGTACTGCCTCCTGAAGGCAAATTGTATGACGGCACTGAGCCTAATCGGCTTAGCTTGGTGGGCTGCATTGGCCCCGCACCGGACATTGACTACACCGGGCCGCAGCCCCCTAACTCGGTGGGAATTGTGCTGCTGGTCTCGCCGGACGCTGAAGGGCTAATCCAGTGCGAACTAAGCGGGCAATTTGATCTGGTGCACAGATACATACCGGACATCCGCAGCATGGCGCGAGACGTCATTCTCGACGGTGCAACGCCGCGCAGAAGCCAAACCATTTCGGTAACGTTCAAACGATACACGGTCTGTTTTTCGGAAATCACACTCGCGTTTGATCCAGCTAAGCCAAACGAGTGGATGTCCGCCAAGTCGGTGGTCACCGCTACCCTCAACATAGAGAAAAATCGGTGGTTGGACGACCCCCGAATCATGCGCCGCTGCCGCCTGAACCCCAACGGGGGGGCCAGACTCAGTTTCGAATGGAGTGAAGCTGCGTTAGCTGATCAGCGAGGGCTGAACTACGCCGTATATGAACAAATTATCTCTGACCCCAATGAGATTCTCAGCTATGAGATCAACCTCCGCGGTCGTTTGCGCCCTGCGCCAACTGCCTTTGGGGCGAACATGGAAGGCCGCTTTTTGCTTGAGCTGTTTTTGGAGAACCAGACCACCACCGCAAATGCCCGTGCTTTCGGTATCGAGTTTCCATACCTCCTCGATGCTCGCCTGGTGGCACAGCTGGCTGCCGGGACAAGCCACAAAGTTCCTCACCGCCTGCAGCCCGAGGACTATCGGTACAGGGATGATGACGGTCTGCCGGGTTATGGGGTCAGTTGCGGTGTTATTCAGCTCGACGACAATAAGTTCATGACCGATGGCATGCCCACTTCAGCCCAGGCCCGGGTTGACGCACCCCGGCCAGGCGATGTGGGCATGACGCACGCTCCTGATTATAAACGACTCGCGCACGACCCTTTGGTCGTCTGTGAAAGTTTCCTCAACGCCCAGGAACAATACTTGGGGCTGTGGGCCTCTAGAATTCATTCTCTGGAGTCAGCAGGGCTCATGGCAGATCGTGATATAGCCATTGCAGACCGGGACTCCTTCCAATTTGAAATCAGCAGGATCCGAGACGGTGTAGACCTGTTGCGAGAGCATGACGATCTGCGCCAGTGCTTCCAGTGGATGAACGAGGCCATGGCCCGGGCCATCAAAATGCAGGGTAAGAAGTTTGCCGGCTGGCATCTGTTTCAGCTCGGCTTCATCCTGACCCAAATACGCTCGATCTACGAACGCCATGCTCCTGTAACAGAACTTCGGGGCAGCATGGAAACCGCAGACGTTCTATGGTTTGCCACCGGCGGCGGTAAGACAGAGGCGTACTTGGGCATCATCAGCATGGCGATGCTATTCGCACGGATGAGAGGCCGGGATCACGGTACCACCGCATGGATACGGTTCCCTTTACGCATGTTGTCGGTGCAACAATTCCAACGACTTTCCTTCGTGCTAGCCCAAACCAATAAGATCCGCCAGCGTGAAAACCTCGGCGGCTGGCCGCTGACGATTGGCTACTACACCGGTGACGGAACGCCCAGTCGCATTAGCAGCACATTTGGGGACGACGTACAAAAAGGCTTTTTACCTGCTATTAGCGAAGAACGGCTGAAGGCCTATCAATTCATCAGTGACTGTCCCTACTGCGGTTCATCGGGCTCTGTAAGCATCGAGAAAGATCTGGTTCGCGCACGCATCAAGCATGTGTGTACCAACGAGGGATGTTGGTCAAACACCGAAGCGGACGCCGGGATCCACGGCGAGGGGATCAGGGGTGAAATCGGCATCTACGTATCAGATGAAGAATGCTACCGATATCTGCCCTCGGTTCTGGTTGGCACCGTGGATAAGCTCGCGGTGATTGGCCACAACAAAAGGTTCGCGAATTATTTCGGCGGCGCGCGCTATTTTTGTCCCGAGCATGGATTTACGCAGGCATCCAAATGCGAGCATCGTCGGATCGTAAAGAAAAACGACGCTTGGGAAGGTGTCCAGTGCGGCAATAACACCAGGACAAGCGAACTGAAAGTGGTCGCCGTACCGCCAATGAAAGACCCTGGGTTTGCCCTGCTCGTGCAGGACGAATTGCACTTGTTGCGCGAGTCGCTGGGAAATTTCGACGCGCACTATGAAACGCTGTTGAGCACCCTCCAGATCAGCCACCATGGTCGGGCCCCCAAAGTGCTGGCGGCCACGGCTACGATCAAGGATTTCGAAGACCATATCCATCATTTGTACCTGCGAAAGGCGGTAAGATTCCCAGCCCCTGGGGTACATCAGGGTGAGTCTTTCTATGCGCGTAAAGTTCAGGATACTGAAACCGAAGTACCACTGATTCGTCGGTGGTTTGCTGGCATTCTTCCTATTGGCCGAGGAAGAATTGCGATGCAGGCGGTGGCTGAAGTCAGCTCTCGGTTTCTGGATCAGGTGGATCAATGGCGGATCCGCCTCGCCGCCGGCGATCCCTCCCTACTCACGCAGTTGGAACTCACCGCGGCACAAGCTGGTGACGCATTGCGCTACATTGAGAAAAATCTCAACACTGATCTGGTGTATGCGAACAGCAAGCGCAATATCACGGAAATCATGCGCTACATGGAAGAGGTCAACAACAAAACAGGGGTAGAGCGTAACGCCCGCTTGTTAGACGGTGAGACCCGTTTGGACATGATCCTCGATGCCATCCGCCATGTCGAAACGAAAGCCCCGGACGATAACTGCCGGCACATTATTGCCACCAGCGTGGTATCACACAGGGTGGATATCGCTGAACTGAATTTTATGATCATGGCCGGATGGCCAAAATCCACAGCTGAATATATCCAGGCATCTGCACGGAGTGGGCGCGTACATCCGGGAATCGTATTTTGCGTGCTTTCTTCGCACCAACTTTTCGAGTCCGGCGTATTCATGAACTTTGGGGACTACCACACCTTCCTTGATCGCCTCGTCGACTCGGTTCCGATCAACCGGTTTGCACCCAATATCATCGACCGTACACTGCCGGGAATCCTCTCATCAATCATCCTGAACTGGGCACGGCAACAACCGTGGGGATCAGATATCTCAAACTATGTAAGCCCACTGGTCTCTTTATTACGCGGCAGCAGTGGCAAAGCGATCGCTGAGCAAATCAAAACCGTGGTCATCAATTCCCTACGTATCCCCGCATCGCTGCAGGGAAAGTTCGATCAGCGCGTCATATCCGGATTCAATACCGCCCTCAAGGAGCGCGTAGACAATGCGTTTTTTGAACTGGAAAACTGGCCCGGGAGTAAAAATGCTCAAACGATAAGCGAAGCGCTAGGTGACATATTTGGCTATGCGCCCTTCCGTTCGTTTCGCGATATTGAGAACCAGATTTTGATCAAACCGGTCAACAGCGCTGCTGACCAGGTTCTTATGGCCCTAGCCAGGTAAGGATACGAATATGGATAAGGAATATGTGAGCCGCAGCCGTCTCTTCAGAGAGTCCTTTCTCCCTGGTGCCTACACGCGACTACGAAACCAAGCTTATGGCCGTGTGGTTGGAGTGCTTAGCAGTGGTTCCTCGTTGGATGGTGTAGACAAAGAGCAACTGCGTGAAGCCGTGCTCAACTTCGTGAACGACTGGGTTAGATTAGGCGGCGTTGTAGACCCTACTTTCATGACAGCGGCTGAAAAGAAGCGACTTGAAATTCAGTCGCCTTCGGAAATCTCGGTCACTCCCGCGCCGTTGATGCTTACTTGCAAAAAATGCAAGGTCATCGACTTTCACGACTCTTGGTTAACCGAAGACCAGGCGCTCTCTAAGATGGAATCTCGGATCAAGAATCGAGCCGGGCGAAGCTATATATCCTGCAAGCGCGCTGGATGCTCCGGAGAGATGATCCAGATTCCGTATCTGGCAGTACATCGATGCGGCTACGGCAGCCCGATCTACATACATCATTCGGCGCGGCGCAACAGGAATATTGGGTATCGAGATGCTGGCTCGTTCATTCACTCCTCTTTTTTTGACGTCGAAACTAACGACAAGCTGGCAGGTTCGCTTCAAGACAACTGCCCTGCCTGCAACGACCGCTACCAACAAGAAATCAACAAGCGGGGCACCCCGCTCACGAGCGGAGAATCGTTTTACGCCCAAAGCACCCAATACATCGCACTGAGCGAGGATCGAGGCAAGCTCATTGCGAAATTGCTGCAGTGTCTGCATGACGAGCAGCCCGCAGGAACCGGGCCCGCGCAAGACATTGCGCAGGGTGTAGCGCTCGCCCTGCTACGCAAAATCACCGGACGCGAGCTGGAACAAAAACTTTCACAACTGTTGTCCTCCAGTGTTGCAGATGAGGCCGAACAAGAGGCGCTTCGGGCCATTAGAGCCAAAAAATACGAAAGCGTCCTCAGGTTCACCCAACTGGCCAAAGCCGATGAGTTCATGGCCGAGATGCTGAAGTCCACCAATAAAGAAATTGCGGAAATTGACGCCAAGCTTGCTAGCTCATCAGGTTGCTTTAAGGAGGTGCGCTCCCTCGTTCCAGACGAGAGCACGCTGATTGGATTGATGCAGCACCGCCGATCACTTGAGGCCGTTTTCCTTCAGCATGACGTTACCGGCATATCGGTTGAGCAACAAATCGCAGCGACTACTGACCCGTTGGAGCGCGCGGCCCTTAGCGAGCAATGGAGCAGCGTACAAGCGCGTTACGCAATTGAATCGATCTCTCACATTCCGGACTTGCGAGTTGTTTTGGCTACACTTGGGTATACACGTGAAAAAAGCAGCCCATCCGGCACTGAAGGAGTGCCGCCAGTCGTACTCAACGCGTTTGCTGATCGGATAGACGAGGCCATGAGAGGCAAAACGTCGGTGTATGCCATGTCAGCAAAAACTGAAGCGCTCTGGATCCGGCTAGATCCTTGCAGGGTGTTGCGATGGTGTATCGACTCTGCGCACCTGGAAACACCAGGCGATGATGTACTTGTAGACAGGTCTAAGAGCCATGCCTATATCCTGAGCCATTACCCGACGCTGTCGCTGCATCCGGGCATGGTTGCGAAAGCGATCCCTCAGGCCCATCCGGAGAAAGGTGCTCCTTTTCATCTGTTGCACTCAATCAGCCATTCCCTGATGCTCACGGCGCGCCGCCACACGGGGTACGACTCCAAGAGTATTCAGGAATACCTGCTGCCGATGGATTTGTCAGTGATCTTGTACGTCTCATCAGTCCAGAACTATACCGCAGGGGGTCTGCTGACTCTTTTTCAGCATTACCTGAAGCGTTGGTTCGACGATGCCAGTATGTTTGCCTTCAGCTGTGCTTTCGACCCGGTGTGCACGGACATGGGGAGCTCCTGCAGCGGCTGCGTGCAGGTTGAGATCGGATGCGAAACCTTTAATCAAGGGTTGTCCCGTGCATACATTCATGGAGGGCCCGCAAACAGGGAAGCGTCGCTGACGATTCGGAAGGGGTTCTGGAGCGGCTCATAGAGCAAACGCTGGCCTAGGGACGTTGATTGAACTGTCTTCGCTCCTAGGGCGTTAGTTTTTCGCCGGGTGGTGTTGCTTAATTTGCGTCTTTGTTAAAGTATAAGGGCGCAGGTTTACAAATTCACTAGCAAAAGCATCTCCTCGAAGACGTCTGCACCCATGCCTCTCTACTACCGCCCGCCCTGCAGCCGGACAGACCATTGGAATATCAAAGGATTGTTCGGGTATTTTCACTTTGAGCCAAAATTAAGTGAGTGACCATCCGGATTGACAAATACTCAGCATGCCACCTGAGCGGGTACTATATACGATAGGCAGATACCAAAACTTCCGATATCAATACTGATTTTATCCTCCACTCGGATTCTGCAGACTTCAAAAACTCCTTTCTCACTTGTTCTCCCGTCTTTGATGTTTTTCAGCTCTATCTATACCTCGGCATCGCTCTAGCGCATGCGTATTTAGGCGGCAGACTAGTGCCTTAGCCACTGAAAATATCAGAGCAGAGAAGCGTACTCCAGCCTGCCCTAAGTTAGCATTGCCAAAAAAACGGTAAGTTCCTGGGTATCCGACTTTCATAACTACCGGTCGCCACCTGTGCGGCACCGATTCAGAAATAACACTTGCACGCTGCGCTGGCGGACGCGTGAAAACGTCCATCACATAGGAGTATGTATCATACCCGTTCAACCTTCCCGATTGGATCAAATTCATAATCGCAGCCGCCCGTTTTCCGCTACGTAGTGAAACAGTAAATAACCAGTATTTACGACCCAGAGCCCACGGCCGACCTTGGTTGTCGGATAGTCAGACGCGGGCGAATAGAGCGATAATCAACCCTGTTAGTCACGACTGCTTGCAAAGCAGGCAAGTACCCTCATCATCCAAAACGTTCGCGCCACAATTAGCAGGGCACGGCTTCCGCCTCACTTTGTGCTCGGAATCACATACAGGGCAATACAATTTTCTTGTCTTAGCCCCCTTAGGATTCAACACTGCCAAAGGGTATTCAAAACTATCGTCGGAACTAGCGTCTTGTATACACTGTGGGCAAAAAAAGCGATGTTGCTTCTTATCGATGCCAAAATACCGAGACACCGAAGCCGGAGGAAGTTTGTCGATCGCGATCTTTGCTTCCCAACAAACTCGGTTAGTCGCAAATTCGCCGCTACCAAGCTAAGATGCTGGCCCCGTTTTCAAAAAATCTCTACGAATACCTAACCAGGATTCGTTCGGGCAAAGTTCAGAGTAAGAAAACAGGATCACCTCAACGATTTCAGTAGCCTGGATGCGAAAGTCTTTACCCGTCGAATGCATAATAGCGTTACGTTGTTCACGTTGCGAGCGGAAAGCTTCCGCGAACTTCTTAGATAAGGGAGAACTGGAGAAAGTATCATATATTCTGGGCAAGTCTTGAGCATCAGGCATCCTGAAGGTATTGAAGCTTATAGACTTCCCTCCGTAAGGTGATGGCCATTTTGCAGGGGGTTCACTGATTAAAAGGAATGGGGAAATTTCGCATATTTTTCCCTTCAACAATTGTTCAACACCCTGCTGGGCAACAGCAAGAGAGGTGCTCAGTCGGCGTTTAGCTGCAATCCAATACGGCTCAGACATCTCCGCCTGATCATAGCCAAAATACTCCGCTTGATCTAAATCAGTGAAAAGATCAAAAAGTGTACCCCAAGCAAAGTCCAGCAACTCTTTACCTGCGGAAAAAAACTCATCTGACGTCGGAAGATCATTAATCAATTGCTAATTCTCTTAAATTCCATATATAAAAAAACTGACACATCTCCGATCAGCTCTATTATGTACCTCAGTATAGTCTGGGTCGGTACCCAGGTAGCAAGCCAAATTCCCGACATCCTTTACCGCCTTGGTAAAATGCTTCTAGAGATACTCTGCCGACGCACGCGCATTGACTGCCCAGCCTGCAGTAGTCGGTACGGCCTTGTGATCGGCGGCTGCCAGGGAGAGAGTAAAGTGACATAAACGCCCCATCATCAAAATCGAAGCTGCTTGAGCAATCGCTTAATCGTCTGCGAACCTCGCGCCTACCAATAAGCGCCCATCCCACGGAAGTCAGAGATGAATTATCTAGAGCAGATAAAGCACCAAGCCGAACAGACTTTTGGCAACAAAGAAAAGGCAGATGCTTGGCTCAATCAGCCCAAAAAGCTTTCGGTGACCGAGCGCCTCTGGAGCTTGCACGCGAGGCTGAAGGATACCTACTGGTCAGGGATGAGCTTGAGCGAATGACCCACGGGTTCTTCGCTTAGCGGCCGCTCGGATTCAATCAAAATGATGCAAATTCCCTGCTTTAATATGTTGATTCATTTATGACTGGGGATCCCGGATGCTATCGCCTGAAGTTCGACCCGGTGGAGAACATCCAATACGTTGGAAACATTAGGATCTCCTGAGCTCGCGGCCTCACCTTGCCGAGGCTCATCATCTGAAGTCAATCGCAGCATGCAGGGCGGCAGGTGCCAAGCGCTGGTAAAGCTCAACACGCCTGAGGGAATCATCGAGATAATGGAGCGGTTACAAACAGATAGAGTCGACGGTGAGGGAAACCACGCTTCTGATCCCTATGCACAAGTGATACCCATGTATAGCTATTGTACAAGTATGTGCAAGTTCGTATCATCAGTCATGGCCTCGTGCTGGCATGGTTCTAGCGCTCTTGGGCTCACAGTTTAAGGCCACCTCCAAACCGCTCTGAAGGACGATTAATGAACCTCAATATTGCACGCCTAATGTTTGGCAGCGCGACCACAATGGTTCTTGTGGCGTTAGGTCTTTCTTTATGGACGTCTTCGCAGGTTGAGAGGATGGATGAGCTTGGCTATCAATCAGAGAAAATCAGCGAGGCGCGCGAAGTCGTTCAAGAGCTTCGTTATCACGCTGCACAAGTCCAGCAGTTCTACACGGATGCCAGTTTGACCAGTGAGCGAGACTCTGTTGTTCAAGGTCATCAAAATTCTCTACAGGCAGTTGAAAAACTGAATGAGCTAAAAACGTTGATACCCGAACTGGGCCGTGAGCTGGAAATTTCTCGTGGGCCTATAGAGGCGCTTGATCGCATCGGCGACCGCATGTTTCAGGCCTACAGCGCCTCAGGCAAAGCCGCTGGCGATAAGGTGATGGAGGATTTTGACAAGCGCTCGGAAGAGGTAATAGAAAATTTCTCTGCCCTTCATGAGCCTTTGGTCAAAAAATATCAGGCGAACCAGGACGTCACAGCAGCAGTACGTAAGTCTCTCAAACTTAATAATTTGCTGGCGTGGGGGCTTGTACTGGTATTCATGCTCATCACGCTGTGGCTGATCAACCGAAGAGTGTTGCCGCCGCTAAATCACTTGTCGGGTTCATTGCGAAAGTTGAGTGCTGGCAGCGGTGACCTACGCGTCGTCTTGCATCAGGAGAATGATGATGAAATTGGTGTGGTGGTCGCCGATTTTAATCAGTTCATCGCTGGGCTACGTGGGCAAATCGCAACAGTTGCCGAAGTGGGTAATACCTTGGGGCAATCGTCCGGCTATCTGGTCTCGGATGCATTGGCGGCTGAGCAAAGCGCCGAAGTACTGCGGGTCGAAATTGAACAGGTCGCCACCGCCATCAACCAAATGGCCGCCACCGTTCAAGGTGTCGCCTCCAATGCCCGAGCTAGCGCAGCTCAAACAGAAGATGCTGATCGTGAGGCGAAAACCGCAATCGGTGTGGTTAATCAAACAATTGATGATATACGCACTTTGGCCGAAGAAATGCGTGAAGCCGCCGAGGTTATTCAAGCACTGCAGACGCATTCGCAGTCCATCGGCGGTGTACTTGAAGTTATTCGCAACATTGCTGACCAGACAAATCTACTTGCACTCAATGCTGCCATCGAAGCCGCGCGTGCGGGTGAACAGGGGCGCGGATTCGCTGTGGTGGCCGATGAGGTGCGGACACTGGCCAGCCGCACGCAAGCCTCAACACAAGAAATCCAAAGCATGATTGAGCGACTACAAAGTGTCTCGCAACACGCTGTAAAAGTGATGCAGGAAAGCCGTGAGCACGCCGAAAATGGCGTAGCTAGAGTTGAAACAGCAGGTCAGGCCCTTATCAATATTAGCGTGTTAGTGGCTTCCATATCGAAAATGAGCCTGCACATTGCGGAAGCTGCCCGCGAGCAATCGACGGTAAGTGACGAAATCAACCAGCGGATAACCAATGTAGCCAACGTTGCTGGACACACCGCCAAGCTGTCGGAAAGCACCTTGGCACGTGGTCGCGCGGCAGGAGAAGATGCGCAACGTCTTGGGCATATTGTGAGTCTGTTTCAGCATTGAGTAGCGCTTCATAATCTCCGACGCCCCACCATAAATGCTCGCCACGCGTGTATCAACCCACGCAGATACCAACCATTCGAGAACGATTATATCGAGTGTCGATTTATCAAGGGACTAGCAATGACGCAACTTATACCTCTGGCTGTCGGATGCGCGGAATGTCGAAATCTTGAAGGTCTGGGCTTCGAATTCACCATGGCTTTTCAACCCATCTACAATGTCCGCACAGGGGCACCTTACGCCTACGAAGCATTAGTACGTGGTGTCAATGGTGAATCAGCCGCACACATCCTCGGCTTGGTGAATGACACCAATCGCTATCGGTTTGATCAGGCCTGCAGAGTTAGGGCAATTGAACTCGCCGCCCGCCTTGGCCTGCCTGCCATCCCCGAATGCAAGCTAAGTATCAATTTTCTACCCAATGCCGTGTACAGGGCTGAGACGTGCATCCGCGCAACCCTGGAAGCAGCTCGCATATTCGACTTTCCGGTCAATCGCCTTATGTTTGAGGTGACAGAGGGCGAACGCGTGGATGATCCGGATCATTTGAAATCCATTTTCCAAGAGTACGAGCGCCAAGGCTTCACCACGGCTATCGACGACTTCGGATCTGGCTATTCTGGCCTCAACTTTCTGGCGATGTTCCAGCCGCAAGTCATAAAGATCGATATGGCGCTCACGCGCGGAATCGACAAAGACCGAGCGCGGCGCGCCATAGTCGAAAGCATCGCTTTGCTTTCAAACCGGCTGAACATCACCGTTGTTGCTGAGGGAATTGAGACTAGCGAGGAGCGCGATGCCCTACTGGAGTTGGGAGTTGAACTCATGCAGGGTTATTTATTCGCCAGGCCAGTGATTGGGGCGCTGCAATCGATGCCGCTGGAGCTGGTCTGCCCATAGACATCTCGTGTCCCTGGCCCCACATAGCGCAGATGCCTGACCTTGCCCCTCAAGTCCACTGTGCAACGGCTTGAGGGGCAGCTGTTACAGCAGGCCGAATAGTGCTTGTCGGTCAGCGATGGCAAGTCAGCGGATGGCGTGTACACTCTCATGCAATCGCGACTTCGCCCTTACGCCAAATCCTTCAAAATTCAGGTCACCCAGGAGTACGACCGCCCGGCACTTCGACTGCCAGCGTCGTACTTAGCCACAACATCTGATAGCCAACACACGGCGGGCCTGTAGAGAACGTCTGACCAGTCGCTCAAAAAATTATAACCACTGCCGATACATCGATGATAGAGGCACGCCTCCCCTTTCATTGCTTGGTACGATATGTCACAGCCTAACTTTCCCAAGGGATCCCATAGGAGCCCGACTCTTACAAGCGTGGCGCTTGTCAGAAGATCTCTGGTCAATTTCGCGAGGCTGTTGGCTTTTGTTTTTGTTCTTGCAAGCTGTCTGCTTATCTACGTAGCGCAAAATCTCGACAGCACAGAAGAACAAGAAAGCGCGTTTTACGCTAAGAAAGCGGTGCAAACTCTCCAGAAAAACCTAGTAATGACTGTCAAGGATTACGCTTTTTGGGGCGATGCCTACAAACATTTGCATACAGCCATAGACACCGACTGGGCCTTCCGTAGGCAAAACCTTGGATCGACGCTCTACTCTGACTTTGGCGTCCAAGGCGTGTTCGTTGTGAACGCGTTGGATCGCACCGTCTATTCGGTGGTAAGAGGAAAGCTAGTTGCAACCAAGGCTGCCGATTGGCTTGGACAGCCCGTCGGAGCCCTTCTTGATCGGGCTAGGGCAGGCGCGAGAAGTGAGACCCCGGTGGCAACATTTGTCGATGTTGGTGGTGTGCCTGCTTTGGTTGTGGCGGCCGCTTTAACGCCAGGGGCTGATCCGACTGTTGAGAGGGATGATGGGCCAGCCTCGGTTTTGTTCTTCGTTGAAACGCTGGATAGCAGTAGATTGGAGACGATAGGCAAAGAGTACGGGGTTGAAGAGTTGCACTTGTCCACGTCCGATGAGATTGAGGGGGCGTCTATTCTGCCTCTGGGTAAGGACGGGGCCGCTGGCCGACTTCACTGGAACCCTGCGAAGCCTGGCCGCCACCTGCTTAGTTTCATGCTGCCGCTTGTCGCCGTTGCCGCCTTTCTAGCTTGGCTCATGACGTGGGCGATACTTCGCCGAACAACAGTTGCTGCCCTCGCCTTGGACTTGAGCTTTGAGTCCCTGAAGCAAAGTCAGGCGGCGCTTGCAACCAGCGAAGCACGTTTTCGCGATGTCGTTGGGGCTAGCTCGGACTGGATATGGGAAATCGACAGAGACTGGCGATTTACTTACCTTTCCGAGCGGTTTGAAAGTGTGACAGGGCTGCGCAGAGACGATTGGATCGGTGCAACCATTGATGACCTGCTCCATACCGACCTCGGCGCGATATCTCAATGGCTAAGCATCCCAAACCGTCGACACAACATCAGCGTGCAATGTAGCTACGTTGACATTAGAGACAACGCCCGAATTACTCGACTATCGGCACGCGGATTAATCCGTGAGGGATTTCGAGGCACCGCAACGGACGTAACCGACGAAGTTGAAGCGCGTCGGCGTATTGAATACCTGTCGCAACACGACGCTCTGACCGGACTGCCAAACAGGACTCGGCTACAAGAGTTCCTCGACGGGAAACTTAAGTCTGCGCCCTCCCAAGAACAGCCTTTGGTGATGCTCAGTCTCGACCTTGACCGCTTTAAGCCTGTAAATGATCTGCTCGGCCATGCCGCCGGTGATCAAGTTCTTAACGAAGTCTCTCGTCGGTTGGGCGACTGCGTCCGCAGCGGTGACCTGGTTGCGAGAATTGGTGGTGATGAGTTTGTATTGATTCTTAATGATGTCAGCTCCCCAGACGAGGTGGAGGCGGCGTGTCGGCGCTTGATCGATTCTATTGAACAGCCAATAGCGATTGAGGATCAGGAGGTTTTTGTGAGTGCGAGCGTTGGCATTGCCATGGCCCCCCACGACGCTATTCAGGCAGCGGAGCTGCTGCGGTATGCCGACATTGCGTTGTATGAGGCTAAAGCCGGAGGGCGCAATACATGGCGATTCTATGCCAGCGACATGAATACAAAAATCATCGAACGCCGCCAGCTCGAAAACGACCTTCGTTACGGGATAAAACATGGAGAGTTGCGCCTGCATTTCCAACCCCGCTTCCGCATTAATAATGGAGAACTGGTTGGAGCGGAAGCTTTAGTGCGCTGGCAGCACCCCAAGCGAGGCCTGATTTCGCCGGATACATTTATACCTATCGCTGAAGAAACCGGACTCATCCTCCCACTTAGCAACTGGGTGCTAACAACGGCCTGCGCAACCGCAGCTCGCTGGCCAGAAAACCTCTTTGTGTCGGTTAACTTATCTTCCACCGAATTCCAACGCGGTAATTTGGTTGAGCGAATCGGCAAAGCAATCGAGGACACTGGACTCGAAGCGAAGCGCTTGGAGTTAGAGGTAACCGAAAGCGTTATGCTTGAAGACGCTTCTGGAGCTCTTGAAGTGATGCGAGTTCTGAAAGATTTAGGCGTGCGCATATCCATGGATGACTTTGGAACCGGCTACTCATCCCTCAGCTACCTACGTTCGTTTCCGTTCGACGGGCTCAAAATAGACCGCAGTTTCGTCAGCCGACTGGGTGAAAGCGAAGACGATAGATCGATCATTCAAGCCATTGTAGGCCTGGGCCGCGCATTGTCTTTGACTGTAACTGCGGAAGGTATTGAAACCATCGAGCATCTTGATTTACTCAAAGCAGTCTGTTGCGATGAGGGCCAAGGGTATTTCTTGAGCCGACCTTTAGAGAGCGATGCTTTCGACTCCTTACTAATGGCGAAGATACCGGTGGGTTAGATTTAACACTCTAGTTGTTTGTCTCGCGAACACCTATCACTGTGGGAAAGGTAATAGGTGACGGTTCGCCAACCATTGCCGCACCAGTTACCCCCCGTATAACTCAGCCTGAGGCGCGCGGGTGAGCATGCGCGCAACTTGAACGGCAAGGTGGTTTTCGATGGTTTTACGGGCTACAAAACAGGCTTGGAGAAAGGCATGACCGAAATCGAGCCTCATCCGGTTACTGTCAGCAAGTTTTTCTGGGCGTTGTCAGTTAGCCTGCGGATTCCACGCCATTCGGCCACTCATTCCACTAACATCGGGCCACCTGTTCCACGCTTATCCGGCCGGGCAGTCGGAGCGCAGCGACGCAGATTTGCATTGTTTACCCGCTGTCGTCAATTTCGTTGAGCGCCTGCGCATCGATTCGCCCTTCAGTTCGAGGCGGTAAGCGTTGTGTACTACCCGGTCGAGGATCGCGTCGGCCAAGGTCGGCTGCCGATCAGCTCGTGCCATTTGTCCACCGGCATCTGGCTGGTCACCAGTGTTGAGCGATGGCCGTAAAGGTCGTCCAGCAGTTCCAGCATGTTGCGCCGTTGCGCAGCGGTAAACGGAGCCAAGCCCCAGTCATCCAGGATCAGCAGATCTGTCTTGGCGTATCCGGCCGTAACCAGGGGCCGCTGCCCAGTTGCAGGATCAGTGACTGTCCGGGCCACGGGGACTGCGGTAATCGATGTCCTCTAGGCAAGCGTTATGACGCAGTCGGGCCGCTTTAGACGACTACTCATGGCTGAGGCGGTACTCTTGCCAGAGCAGAGCCAGCATGACACCGGGGTGGCGCAGTTCAGCGTGAGCCTTGGTATCGGACGTTGATCCCTGGGAACCGCAGGCGGTGGTGGGAAAAGACGTCGTTGCAGCTCGGTATCGGTCACAGCCGAGGGCCAAATCAGCCCGCTGGCAGCAAAGCGATTGAGATAGTCACCGACGCTGGCTCGACTCACTTGCAAGCTGACGGCGATCTGGCGAGCAGACAGGCCGACCTCGAATTTGAGACGTAATACTTCTCTAATCTTACGCATGGATAAGCTTTCCACGACGACCTCTTTGCTTCGATAAAAGAGGTCGATAGTAGTGGATTAATCCTGCTTCGCTGCCTGCCTTAGGGGTGGCCAAATGGCCGTGGAATCCCCTCCCCGCGCGTCTATCGCAAGCGTCGCGTGGGCCACCGCATCCACGCCAATCTTGTGCGAAAAGGGAAACCGAATTTCCGCAACGTGGACGATAAAAACCTGCGATTTGCGTATCTTTAAAAAACTAGAGCCGGACGTCCCCAAGCTTACCGAGTCGTGCTGGCGGCAAAAGGACAAAAGGCCCGGTTGGACGCTAAGCAAGGTATTTTGAAAAACGCCGACACGTCGATTTATAACTCCATATATCGATCACGAATTTTAAGTATTTCGTCCAGATGCTCCAAGAAAATGGCCACAACAGCAGGGTCAAAGTGTACGCCAGCCCCGTCATTTATATGTTGGACAGCATCATCGATTGACCAGGCCACTTTATAGGGGCGGTTTGAAGTCAGCGCATCGAATACATCCGCAACCGCAACAATACGCCCCTCCAGAGGTATTGCGGCTCTCGACAACCCCTGTGGATAGCCACTGCCATCCCACTTCTCATGATGTGTCAGCGCAATGCTGCGAGCCATACAAATGAGTGGAGCGTCGCCTTGCTCAAGAATTTTCGCGCCGATACGCGAATGGGTTTTCATAATCTCCCATTCATCGTCATTGAAATTTCCAGGTTTGAGCAAAATTCGGTCAGGAATACCAATTTTTCCAATATCGTGCATCTGGCTAGCGTATTGCAAAAGCTCGCATTGTTTGTCAGAACAGCCTAAATATTTAGCTAGCAAGGCGCTGTACTGACTCATGCGCAGAATATGAAAACCTGTTTCGTTGTCTCTATACTCGGCAGCACGTCCCAAACACTGCACAGCCTGAATTCGAGCATTATTGAGTTCCTGCGTCCGCGTCTGAACCAATTGCTCTAATAGCGTGTGGTTGTCGTGCAAAAGCCGATGAGCTATTTGCGCATCTAGCAAATTTCGCACCCGCATCAAGAACTCTACACGGGAGAATGGTTTGCTGACGAAGTCGCGGGCGCCCGCAGCAAGCGCTTTCAACAGCTCATCCTTACCATTCTGTGCGGTCAGGATGATCACAGGAGGCAGCAGTGGGTCATCCAGTGCCTGTAACTGCTCCAACACCTTGTACCCGTCAAGATACGGCATGTTGATATCAAGCAAAATGAGGTCTGGACGTGCCTCTAGGTAATGCGCAATAACCTGCCGGGAGTCTTGGATTAGGACAGGGGCTGGATAGCCCTGACGGACGAGCATTTTTTCCAGTAGCTTAAGATTACTGGGTTCGTCGTCTACGGCAAATATACGGGCCTGCATAACAGGTGGGTGACTCATGCCAACTCCTCGACGCCCAGATTAAGGTGCCGGTTCAATATTTCAAGTAACTGATGAAAGTTTATCGGCTTGGTTAGATAACTATCGAATCCGGCTTGCTGTGCTCGCTCAACATCAGATGGCATGGCATTGGCCGTGACGGCAATGACTGGCACTACGCGAGTGCGGGGATCTGACTGAAGAATGGCTAGTAATTGGTAGCCGTCCATTTCCGGCATGTTGATGTCGAGCAAAATCAGATCGGGTGTCTGGGTGAGGGCAATTTCGAGTCCCTGCGCCGGGGAGCTAGCAGTGAGGACTTGAATATGAGGGTGCTTTTTAAAATACGTGCTGATCAGTTTCAGATTGATCGGATTGTCGTCCACGCACAGCACGCGCTGAGCTGCAAAGTTGTTGCCAGCCTGCCGAATGCGGATGCAGTCAGGCTCAATGGTGGTGCTTTGAGTGAGTGCTTCGTCAGCATATAGTTCAAGCCAGAACGTACTGCCCTGACCTTCAATGCTATTGACGCCAATGCTACCCCCCATGAGTTTCACCAGACGTTTGGCAATGCTCAAGCCAATGCCAGTCCCTTCTATTTCGCTGTATTCCGCATCAAGTCGACTGAATGGCTGAAATAACTCATCGATACGAGTTGCGGGAATTCCCATCCCAGTGTCAGAGACTTCAATACGCAACATGCCCACATCGCAAGGGGTCGCTTTTAGCGTTATCTGACCACCAACTCGATTGTATTTCACTGCATTTGAGAGCAAGTTCAGTAGCACTTGTTTCAAGCGCATGCGATCAGCTTTTACAATGATTTCCTCGGAAATGAAAAAATGGGTCGATAGGTCGCGAGCATCTGCTAAAGGCTGAATAAGGCTCCAACACTCAGCCACAATACAGTGAAGTGCTACAGGCTCTATAGACAGGGTGAGGCTGCTGGATTCAATTTTGGCTAAGTCTAAAATTTCATTGATCAACGCCAACAGATGATCACCGCCGTTGAGAATCTCCCGGACGCTATCAAGTTGATCGGCACCCAGACTATCGTCGCACTCAAGCATTTGGGCGAAGCCGAGAATAGCATTCATCGGCGTACGCAATTCATGACTCATGCTCGATAGAAAATCAGTTTTAGCCTGATTAGCTGCATTGGCAGCCACCTTGGCTTGGCCAAGTTCTCTATGGCGTGCAATTTCTTCGCTAAAGTCAGTAAAAATATTAAATCCGTACTGGAACTGACCTTGTTCATCCTTAACAAGACCTACACAACTATTAGAGATGAATTCAGAACCATTTTTTCGTCTAAGAGGTAACTGTCCTTGCCAATTGCGTCCTTCTGAAATGCTTCTCAGCAATTTTTTTGACGACGGCGACTCTTTGTCGACGATGAAATTCTTGAAATTTTGCCCAAGGAGATCAACATCTTCGTATCCTAACTCGATACGTAGCGCTCGGTTTTGATAGAACATATGACACCTATCATCGAAAATGCCGATGCACTGCTCGCTAGACTCAAAAATCTGCCCGAATAGGGTAAGTCGGTGCTCTGCTGCTTTGCGCTGGGTAATGTCTTGAACTTGGCAAACAAAATGCAGCGGCTGCTGATCGGCATTGCGAACCAAAGAAATATTAAGCTCGGCGATGACCGTCCGTCCGCCCTTGGTGAAGTACCGATTCTCAAATTGTTGAGGCACACAGTCATTACAAATAAAACGATTAAGAACCTCTTGATAATGGTTTAAATCATCAGGGTGGATAATTGCTTGAGGGAAGCTTTTCAACAACTCATCGTTGCTAAAATCAAACATCGCACAGAGCGTTTGATTTAACTGCAACCAGCGGCCATCCAAACCGATCAATGCCATGCCTATGCCAGAGGAGTCGAAGGCGCTGCGAAAGCGCAATTCGCTCTCCTGAAGGGTCTGCTCTACGATTTTTAATGCATGTATATCCTGAGTGACGCCAAAAAGCCGAATTGCTCGCCCATTGGCATCGAACTCCGCCTCTCCACGCTGAAGTAACCAGTGCCACGACCCATCAGGCCAAATCGCTCGATGCTCGACTTCGTATGTGTCGATATTCGAAAGCATGCGATTAATACTGTTGAGTACATGCGGAAGATCATCCGTATGAATAAGGCTCAAAAATGTTTCGTAGCTGACTTCTGCAAATTCCTCTGTGCGCCCAAACAGACCTATCATCGAAGAGGATAGCTGGAAGGCGCGCGACCTCATGTCAAACTCCCATGTGCCGACTCGACCCGCAATCTGGCTGCGCTGAAGACATTCATGGCTGACTCGGAGGGCCGTCTCATTCGCTTTGTGCTGAGTCATGTCAGTGCGTATGGAAATGTACTGTATGGGTTTCCCCTGCTCGTTGAGGAACGGTACGATGGTGGTCTCAACCCAATACAGTTGCCCGTCCTTACGTCGGTTACAGACTTCGCCATGCCAGATTTTACCGCAGCGAATAGTCATCCACATATCCTGGTAAAACTCGTGAGGGTGTATACCCGACTTTACAATGCGATGAGTTTTCCCAATAAGTTCTGCGCGGCTATAACCGCTTATTTCACAAAAACTATGGCTTACATGAAGAATGCGCCCTTGGGTGTCAGCCAAACTGACAGTCGAGTGTTGGTCGATCGCGTGGCGAAAGTTTTTCAAGCGCGCTCGGGCCCTCTCGGCGTCCTTAACACATGTTTGATGACTCCTCCTACGATTTTGCGCTGCCCCTGCGCGTTGTTTGGCAATGTCGGCTAGCAGTCCGGGGGCAATCTGCTTAGCATGCCAGTCGAGTAGAACGAGCGCTTTGGCCTGACGAAGTTGGAATATGCAGTCCTCACTGAACAACGCAATTACCGGTAAGTCATCAGTTTCCGGCCATTGTTTTGCGATCTCCGCTATCTCCAACACATGGGAGCATGCATCGGTCAGATCAATAATAAGAACGTCCGGTCGCACCTGCCCTAGGGTTTGCAGCGCATGATCTACCTCGCGATTTAAAATGATCTCTAGACCCTCTTCATTTAATGCATCGACGAGCAGATCAGCATGCACATCATCAGATAGAAGTAATATCTTTGGCAGTGCAGATTTTTCTGGCTGATTGAGGTTGAGGCGGCCGATCAATTGCTCAAGCGAACTACGCTGATGTATTAAATGGTGGGCGCCCATGCCAATCCAATAGCGTTGTTGCACTACGGTGCTGTGATCATCGGTGATCACGATCCACTCATTACAGTTACGCGTTTTGTCCAATAGCAATGTGTGTTGCAAATCTTCAAGTGATTCAAGCCAAGTCAGCTCGGACAGCAGGCAATCGCTATTTCTCAATAAGGGTAGGCACTCAACATCAGTGCAGGTTATGAGCGTGGAGCCTTGAGCGTTTAATTCCTCAGCGAGGGGCGCCAAACTCAGTAAAAACGTGCCTAATGTATAGACGCCCAACAATGGTGGCTGATTACCCTTCTTCATGCTGAAATCCGTCATGGTAATAACAGTCTTAAATTATCGTGAGCCAGTCGGCTCTCTTGATTTTTCGTTCAGACGGAGTGCAAAATCACGGCTTCAATGCCGAGTTTCTCGTGATTTCAAAAGCCTGCATGCCGCGTTGGTCAATCTGGAAATAGACATCGCGGTGCCCAAGTTCGAATCAGAACAATCAGTGGTAGGCCCTCGTAACCAGGTCTACACCGAAAAACTTGCCACCAATCGATTCAGGTCAACGGCAAGTAAGGAAAGTTCATAGCTGGCCGCTGATGTTTGACTGGCGGCAGACGAGCTTTGTATGGATAAGTCTCGAATACTGATAAGGTTCTCATCTACGGATCGAGCGACCTGCGCTTGCTGCTCAGAAGCAGCAGCAATCATCAGATTTCGATCATTGATTTCGGAGATAGCGACCGCTATTTGCTCAATCGCAACCCCCGCCTCACGGGCGATCAGCAGGGTCGACTCAGCTTCTTCGCTGCTTTGCTTCATTGACTGTACGGCCGTAGAGGAATCTTTCTGGATACTTTGGATCATCTGCTCTATTTCTTGGGTCGATGACTGGGTACGGTGCGCCAGCGCCCTGACTTCATCGGCGACCACTGCGAATCCACGTCCCTGCTCTCCCGCACGTGCCGCTTCGATGGCAGCGTTCAAAGCCAAGAGGTTAGTCTGCTCGGCAATTGAGCGAATCACATCAAGAACCTTAGCGATGTTCTGTGTTTGATTTGCCAAACCTTCGACTTCCACGCCGGTCTGCCCAACGGTGCTACTTAGCTTTTGAAGCGAAGCAATCGTCCGGCCGACACGCTCCTGGCCAGTATGGGCAGAACGTTCGGAGGCTTGGGTGGATTTGGAGGCCGAGACAGCGTTGCGTGCGACTTCCTCGACGGCAGCAGTCATCTCATTGACCGCTGTAGCAGCCTGGTCGGTTTCCAGGCTTTGGCGTTGTATTCCAACGTTCGACTCGTTGGTAATCGCGCTCATCTGTTCGGCGGCTGAAGCCAATTGGCTGGAGGATTCAGAGATATGTTGGATCGTATTCTTGAGACTTAAACGCATCGCTGCGGTTGCGTTTTGTAGGTCAGTTATCTCGTCGGCACCATCAACCTCCACGGGAGTGCGCAAGTCGCCGTTAGCTATTTTGCGAGTGCTGAGCAGCAGTGCCAAGATCGGTTGGCTGATACTTCGAGTAAACACGACCGCAACTACGATGGTGAAAAAAATAGCGAGGACGCTCAGGACAATGGTAATCATCAATCCACTTTTGAAGCTGTCGTCAGCAATTTTGCCTGACTGCTCAGCACCTTTCTCATTGAGAGCAATCAATTCCTCAATAGAGGCTTGCAATGCGACAGCTTGAGGTTTGGTAGTATTTTTGACAAAAGCTGCCATCTCTGGATATGACGCTATTTTGCTTAGTTGTACAAGTTCGTCGACCTTGGCTTGATACGCGACTACATTTACCTTCACTTGATTGAATAATTCTTGTTCGGCAACACTAGAAACCAAATGTGTATACGCTTCAGCCGTTTGGGTTAATGCGCGCTTCGTGAGATCAATTTTTTGCAGAGAGCCTTCGCTCAATCTGTCATCGTCCATCACGTAGCGCCTACTATCCACGCGGTAAAGCAGTGCTGCCGTTTCTATTTTTCCAGCCTGTAAAACACTGGGAAGCCAATCGGTCTGCAGCTGGGACGCAGACTTGTGCACGTCGTTAAGCTTAGAGAGAACAGTTACGGCCAGTGCGATCAAGATAGAACAAATAACGCCGAAACTGAGAAGGGCTCTCGCGGCTAGTCTTACGTTACGTATTTTCATATCATAATTCTCGAAACATTACACTGCGGTGAATGGCGCTCAATGTGCCATAGTTGGTCAGTATGTATTGATTAGATTAGCACCTGCGGATTTAGACCTTCCCTCCTCGAGCTAACGTTATCGACGACCGCAGCGATATTGACTGAATAGAATCAATGACGTTTCTCCCAAAACTGTTTGGCCAGTTCGCTCATTGTCGAAGATAACTGTGCAACAGCTGCTGCGCTTTCGAAATTGCTCAGTACTGTCTGGACGTTAGCATTAGCGGTATCTCGAATGCTGTTGATACTGCGGTTAATGTCCTCACTAACCCCGCCTTGCTGCTCGACAGCTGCCGCTATCTGCGCATTCATATCGGTGATTTCATTTACTCGCTTCCCGATACCGTTAAGTGCGGTGGCGGCGTCTTGGGCATGACTGACACTGGAGTGTGCTTGCTGGCTGCTCTGCTCCATCACAGTCACGGCAGCGCGGGCCCTTTCTTGCAAAGCGCTGATCATGCCTTGGATATCTGTCGTTGACTGCTGAGTACGGGCCGCAAGGTTGCGTACTTCATCCGCCACCACGGCAAACCCTCGCCCCTGCTCTCCGGCGCGAGCAGCCTCAATCGCAGCATTCAGGGCTAGTAAGTTGGTCTGATCGGCAATACTGCGAATTACGTCCAACACCTTCGAGATTTCATTGCTTTGACCCTCAAGCTCATGAATAACTTGTGCGGCCTGCTGAATCTCACCTTCCAGTTCGGTAATAGACTGACTGGTATGAGCAACCAAGCGTTGTCCCGACGAGGTTTCGCTGTAAGCCCTTCCCGCTCTATCGGCAGCATGTTGAGCGTTGGCGGCCACTTCCTGAATACTAGCAGCCATCTGATTAACAGCCGTCGCAATTTGGTCTGTCTCTGCGTGTTGCTCGGCGGTCAATAAGTTGCTTATCTCGATCTCACTAAGAAGCCGGTTGGCGTGCTCCCCCAGTCGATTGGACGCATCGCCAATGCGTCCAATAATAGATCCTGTTTAAGACTCCATCATGTGTAAGGCGAAGTCTATTTGGCCGAACTCATCGCTACGTCCTGTGTAGAGCAACTGGCTAAGGGGATTATCTGCAATAGCCAGGGCCCTTAGAGTGAGGCGATTCAGAGGAGACAACAAGGCCACGATAGCGACTGAGCTCAAGCCGCCAGCTAAGAGCATCGCAAGCATCGTGCCGCTGAAAGTCATAGGCATGATAAAATTTGCCACTGCCACGCTGACCAGATTGCCCATCCAAACAAGCAAAGCCAATTTAATCCCAAGACCCGGCGACCACTTTCCTGGTAGTGATTTACCCTCTCTCAAATGCGCGTATAACTTTTTCGCAGCCAGAATCTGCGCAGGTTTTGGCTTGGTTCTTATGGACTGGCATTCAACAACTTTACCATTCTTGCTGATAGGTGTGACAAAGGCGCTGACCCAGTAATGGTCACCGTTTTTGCAACGGTTTTTCACTAAACCCATCCATGAGCGACCTGCTTTCAGCGTAGCCCACATGTGCGTAAAAGCGGCAGGGGGCATGTCCGGGTGTCTTACGATGTTATGTGATTGTCCCAATAGCTCCGCTTCGGTGAAACCACTGATATTGATGAAGTCATGGTTAACGTATGAGATATGGCCTTCAGGATCGGTCGTCCCGGGACAGTTCCAGATTACGTCCCGTCACAGGGAGGTTTTGGCGCATAAATAGTCCTGTAAATATTAGAGTTCACAACGGGTGGCACCACGATATAAGACCAATTAACTATGTCTCCATTTGGATAAGTGAGTTTCCGACCTTAAATAAGTCTAGAATTGGCGCCCTTAAACTGACGCCAATATTACTCCCTTGTCTATTAAGAACACTGCCGAACTAGAATCATATCCTAAATACCTCTATTTTCTGATTCGGATAATGTCATAGGAATAAAACTCTGCGCAATGCTCTTAGGAGTATATATGTATATAGATACCATTCATCCGAGTGAATTTTGAAATAGTATTGCGAAAGAAAACAGAAAGCCTTCATGCCGAAGAAGTCGGCGCCGCGCAATCCGTAGGTCACTAACAAGTACGAGCCTAAATACAATGAGCTTCAACTTCAGGTAATAGGCCAACCGGTTTTCTTGGCCGGACTAGAGTGACCATTGCAGTCGGCATGTTGCTCAGACCGCTTTTAAAAGTATTCAGATTTTTATCAACATAAATCAAGACTGCACAAAGCGGCCACTTGTCTAAAGGTAAACTGTCTTCAGTTGCCTCTACAAGTTCTGTTAATAATTCAAAAATAGCTTTTCACTCTATCATTTCCATGAGTAAAGCTTCAGCCGAAATACCCGCCTTTATCGGCCAGTCGCTTTGTTTACCCATTAGGTTATGTGGCAGCGTCAGGCCAAAAGTGAACGCTTTAGGGCGTTCAACTGCCATGAGATTACGTATGCACCAGGCATGTAGGAACGCCTCTAGAGCCTCATGGTCAACATAACCTTCGACAGGCACGATGAAGGCTTTCAGGCGTTCACCTTCGAGCGCAGACATAAGCCGAACAGCCGCAGCCGCAACCTCGGGGAGACTCTGCAAACGCTCGGTAATGCGGGACGGAAACACATTGATCCCACCCACCTGTACACACTCATCGCGGCGACCTTCAGGCAGAAAATGTGTCTGACCCAGCCACTTCAGTTCATCGTCCAATTCATATTCAGTGCCAGTTTCACACTCTGCCAAGGTGGTGGCATTATTACCGCGTTGCCATCGAGGAAGTAATTGGAAGGGTGAGTCGGGATTGCTTCGAACACCAATTCCAGCTGTCTCACTTGAGCCATATACCTCGACCATGCAATCAATGCCTTGATTTTGCAACTCGCGAATTATCGTAGGGTCGCATGGGCCAGTAGAGGTGATGGCTTTAGTCCCCGCCGGAAAGCTGGTGCCCTGACGACTTAGTTGTCGCCAGATAAACGGAAAACCAATCATCAAGTCGCCTGCCCGCAGTTTGCGCTGGTGGATCATCGCGAGTGCTTTCGGCGCGCGTATTACGGCTGGTAATTGCAGCTGTAGCGGCAACAGTATGCTGAAAATAAAGCCATAAATATGGTGGCATGGACTGAGTGCGATGATTCGTTGCGTCGGCAGGTTAGAGCTGGAGCCAAAGTACTCAGCAAAAAAAGATGTCTCCGTGACTAGGGCATCCCACTGCTGCAAGCATTGCTTAGGTGTACCCGTGCTTCCGGACGTAGCAAACGTAACGTTCTCAGTTCCTCGACGGCGGGCAGTTGCAACCAAATCTGCCCACTCCCCTAGGGTCTTAAAGCGCAGCAGATAGTCTTCAAGACCACTCTCATAGATGTTGAAGAACATTGCGACACACGTCGCTAGACTCAGGAGCTCCAGTGAGTCGGCGCCGATTGCTATCTCGTCTTGGTCGAGCGGGGATGTTTCCTGCATTTCACCTATCAGGGTCGACGCGCTCCAGCGCTCGCTACCCGTCTGGTGTGAAGATAGGTGACGCAGGGCTTTGAGCTCGTCAGCCAGTAGCGAGATTATGACAGCCAGGATGCTGGCTTTATCCAGTTCAAGTCGGTTCAAGATGATCCCTGCTGGCTGATTAACGTAAAAGAAGGGTCAGAGACGCTTGACGAAAACCCAATAGGTTTCGCCGGTTAAGGCCTTCTTCATGTGCACTTTTACTTTGGTGGGCTTCATTTGATAGTCGAAGACATATTCGAACATCGTATTGAGGTTGCCATTCTTGACGCCGTCGGCAAAGCGGCCTTGGAACTCGGGTCGATTGGTGCAAGGTGCTACATCACGGAAAAAGTTTTTACCTATTACTTCGCCCGGCTTGCGGCCGGTAATGTCCCCTTCCGCAGCGTTGTACTGCAAGATTTTACCGGATGCGTCGAGCTGAATAGCGCCAAATGCAACCTTGTCGAGCTGTCCAGCCGACATCTTGGCGAGAGTATTCTCGATGTCATTAGATCCAAAGCTTATCAATTGCATGGGTAACTCCTGCTGCTTAACTGCAGCGACATTGTTCAAAATCGTACAAATCTGTACAAACAATATCTTATGTACAGGGGTTGTACAACTCCGGTTTTAAGCAGTTGGTCATTTGTGAATGTGCTCAGGATTAGCGTCCCCGGCCAAGACTGGTCGTGCTCGGCGCGGTTTCAATCATCAGATTATTGGGGGGCTGAGTCGCCTCAGCGAGAGGGAAATGCTAGGTCGCTTACCTGCATTGAGTCCACTGGACGCTACGGCATGGAAATGGGTTGTCACGTCACACTTGTGAAAGACGCCGCCGCCGCGTTCAGTGCAGAATCCAAGCGTGCTGGGTATCACATGGCATCCCTCTATGTGGATCTATGCCCCCACAGGCCTGGCGGCGGAAACTTGCTCACGATTCTTCGAAGGGTTGGTGACACTCCTTAGCCAAGCCTTGGCGGACTTTCCCAATCAACCATTGAAGAATTTGCGCCCGGTATTAGAGGCTGGCATTAGAATCAAGCATGGACTGAAAAAATCTCCGAAGATTGCTCTCTTGGCATTCATCTACCTGAAGCATTACTACCTCGGTTGCGAACAAGGTGAGTCGTCACTGAAGAAGGGTGATGTCGAGCTTCTCAACCAGCCTAGCCTGGAGTCGCTGATTGCTCAGGCCATAGCGGGTTCCGATACAGAGTGGCCACCTTCTGAACACCTAAAGCACCTGAACGGCTACTACGGTCAATGCTTCAAGCCCACAGGAATCAAGGTGCCACTGCAGGTCGAAGCTTGTATGGCCCTCGCGCTGGTAGAGCGGTACCGAGTAGCAGGTCAATTCCAATATGCGAAGGAAGCATTGGCCGCCGCCGCAGTAGATTTCCCGCGACTACCTTACATGAGGGAGGTTCAGCTTGACCCAGACACCGCTATTCGCTGGCTTGACATCATCTATCCGAAACGTGCGCCAGGAAAAATCTCGACACTTGAATGTTACGGTCTGTAGAAGATCGACGGGTTTGGTAAGGTGGTAGGTGTGATCGAATTGCCATTCGCAAAGGATGTCTGCTAATGACCCGAATTCTGCCTCATCTGATCGGCAGCTATGGGTCGCTTTCTGCCGGTCTTAACTCCGGTGTGCTGGTCAAGTCGAACGCGAACACACCGATACTAAGACTAGCAGCAACCATAACCTCTAGCGGTAGATCGACAATGGGGTCAACACTTCCATCTCCTGCGTCACGGCATGTCGCTGTTCAACATTGACTGTTCGCACTCACGTCTGTGCGATCATTCGTCATCTCTGCCCTCCTTGGTTTCCGCTGCGGTAGGGACAGGTGAACATGAGATATGGACAGCACAGCGAACCCCAAACCAACGATCGCCAATCAACTCTCCTGTGGCACTGCATACCTCGCAGACAGTCAACGACGCCTCTACCGCCCTCCTCACCATTTCTCGGCAGACCTCGTCACCGCCATGGTAAATGAATCGCAGCTCGCCCCATTTTTCTTTGATCCGCACTACGGTAATTGCTGGAACTTCGGAATGCGCATCTAGATAAATTTTGAGTTTTGCGCACAGGTCATCCAAAAGCGTCAGCCAGCCTGGGAAACATCCAATTTCACAGAGATTTGGATCGCCCAGCAGCGAGGGATAGCGTTCGCGCAGAATCGGCAGAAGATCGCTAGTCATGGTTCCTCCGGAAGTCACGACCGCATTTTTCTGCCAAGGCAAAAACAGTGGGAACGCCGGCGCTTTTCCGCGCCCCACGTCCCGCGAGTACATAAATCATGTCTTCTGTCTCGAAAAAACAATCTTGGTATTTTCTCTGAAAACCCGAGAGAACCCCATGTGATGTATCGCTCTGCGCATCGGCCGCGTAGGTAGTCGAATTGGCATAAAGCACTGTTGGGCTCAAATCATCTTTTTCAAGCAGACGGACGAGGCGTGGAGTGAATTCAACATCGATGAGCATCCAGATTCTTACAATACAAAAAGACCGTGCGGGAAAAGTCTCAGATGTAATGCGCGCGAGCTCTGCATCGTTGAGCTCTGAACCGTGCCGCATCAATGCAGGCCCAAAGAGCAGCTCCCCCAGTAACTCATCATCCGAAACCGGCATTTTAGATTGCAGTTGTTTCTTATCGTCGGCGGCTGGGTTCATTCGAGGATCGCCAGGATAGTCTTGGCGCTGACGTTTTTCCTGACCCCCGGGCCGAGCAAAACGTAGGTCGTATTCTTGGTTTTAAACAAGTGCACTTCGCTATTAGAACGCTGAAAAGTACTGCGCACCCAATCGCCCCCGCGCCGCTTGCCAGCACTATGAAGTACAACATTAAAAGCATAGATGACATTCGGTTCCAAACCATCGGCAGAGAGCGAAGCACGATAGTCGTCAGGCACTTCAACGTGCGCGATTATCCACTCACGCACCACACAATACTGGCGGCCTGAACAATTCAAAATCGCTTCGGCTTCAGCCTGGGCATCATCCCCCTCAAAGCCAAGAAGTGGCTCGCCGTTGCCATGAAGAAATCCGGCAACGGCATTCAGTGAGTCAGACATTAAGTAACTCTCAAAATTAATACGTTTAGGTTATTCGCCCGCTCGGCTGTAACTCATTTCTGCTTGCTTGTTTAGCTGCAAGGCTTTGAGCAGCAAGTGCCCGACACTGCGATCCAACCTCATCCGATCCATTCGCTGAGTCGTTGGCACCCGCCTGATCGTTGTCAATTATTTGAGCAATCGACAGCGGGATCTAAGTAGCAAAATGGATCAAGAAGCTCATGGAGTGAGATCGACTCTTCCGTCTCCAAGGGGTACGTCAGTGCGTAGCCCCCAAGAACCGTGGCCCAAATTCCTCGGTGGCCCAAGTGCAAATGACGTAACGACTATTGAATGTTTCAATGACGCTATAGCCGCTGATCATGGTTCTGCTCAAGACGCTTGAAGTATGGATAGCGTTGCCGTCGGCAAACCTTCCAAAGCGATCTCCAAAAACCAGGCCTACCGCGCAATATCCGTGAAGTCGGGCATGGCAAAGGTATGCCGTAATAGGCTCGCCGAAATTGATCCTCATGGCTGCTGCGACTACGCGTGGTACTACTGGCGCGTCGGCCTGGGTGAGTATCCGAGAGGCAAGAGCCTCTTTTCTTGTCTTCATATTCATTGGACTGAGTGAAACGGCCCGAGAGCACCATTCTCAAACCACCAATGTGCGACCACATATAGCCCTCCTCCCTCCACTTGGACGACCATGTATCCGTCGCGGTGCGATCTTTTTTCAATCGGAGGTGTATGCACAGGCAGTCCTTCGGGAAATCGATTGCAATGATCACAAAACATCAGCCCAGTCATCCTCGGCGGCCGCTCAAGTGCACAAGCCAAAAATCCAACAACGTCATAATCAGGAATTGCCTCCCGAGCTCTTTGAACGACGGTAGGCAGACGCGAAAACCTGAAGTCAGCCATGGTCGCTCCAAAAGTTTTGATCCGGTACCGGCTATACCTTGGGTCATTCCGATCCTGCAAAATAAAGGTCATTGAATATGCACCTCCAAGCCCTCTTTAAACCCAGTGCTCTCTCCTGGGTAACCTCGTGGATTCGAGATGATCCGGCAGCCCACAAGCTCAATATCAACAGCTTGATGCGTGTGTCCGAACACCCACACATCCGCCTTTTCAATTAACTCAGGCCAGTGGTTTGTGTACGCGGCAGTCAAATGTCCATCATGCTTGTCGCCGACAACCGCAGGCGTTGGAGAGTGGTGAGTCACGACAACAGTCGGGCCAGAAAATGGTTTTTCCAGTTCTTGAGTTAGCCAGGCGCGAGACTTTTTGTTTCGGGTGACAAGGTCATCCGGGTGCAAGCGTCGAAAGGTAGAATCTGCCCGAATCAATCTGAAATCATTCATCCACTCCCACGCCAAATTGCTGGCTGCGACTGCATCGCCGGTCGATGAAAAATCAGTCCAGGCTGTTGTTCCAAGAAAACGAATTTGCTGCCAAACAAATACTTCGTTTTCGAGTACGTGGACATGGGGCGCGGCTGCGTCTTTCATTTTTTTCAGCGTTTTGTCGATGTGACCTTTGTAATATTCATGGTTACCGCAAACATAAATCACGGGGCACGAAAACGTCTCGTTGGCCCAGGTCACGCCTCGGGCAAGGACGTCGATGTCACCCGCCAAAATGACAGCATCTGCATTTACGTTGGGCGGTTGAAACTCGCAAAATTCAAGATGAAGGTCTGAGTAGATCTGGATTTTCATTACGTCACGCAACTCGATTTAGCGGGATATAGGACAGTTTTGTAAGGGGAACCGGAGAGCCGAAATAGATCGACTAAACCCGGCGATTTCTCGATTTACATATATATTGATAGATATCTAATTCCTTAACGGGCAACCAATGGCGAGCCTCATGGATTCGGCCAATCCATCGATGTTCGCCGTCGCGGGCTACCGAGCAACTCGCTCGACGACGCAATCGTTGTCGTCGAATGACTATAAGCATTTGTGCGCAACGATGCAATCGCGGCATACCGTTTTGTTTTACAGGAACGTCTAAAATGTCGCTTCGCAACGCCTTTGCAGCAGCGCTGCAATTCCTGCGGGCCCACCAGCGATTATCTCAACTGGACATCTCCAAGCAGACCGACCCATCCCACGTGAGCAGATTAGAGTCAGCACAAAGATCTGTTTCTCTTGAGAAAAGCAAAGAGCTCGCCCAAGCACTGAATCTGGAGCCTCTCTCTTTCTTAGCGCTTGTGTATGCGTCTGAGAATAGGGAGTCGCCGCGTTCTGTTCTCCAGCGTGCTCACGATGACCTCGAATCGTTTGGCTTGTTGGATTCAGAAATCCCGGCGCAGCCGAGCAAGACGGATCATCCGCGAGTAGTTGAGTCAGCTGATTTGAAGCAAAAAATCGTCAAGCTTTTGGAGGAAGGGAATTCTCAGGCGCAGGTCGCCCGGATCCTTGGTGTGGCTAAGTCGACAGTTACCCGGCGCTTGCAGAAGAAAGAAGACAACTGACACCAAATGGAATCAACTTTATAGGTGCCATTGGCTGAGCCTTTTGATGATATTTGGCAGACAGGAAGCGAGTTCTGTTGGCAACGTTTTCGGCGCGGCCCCTTCACTCGCGTATACGTGTTAAACCTTATAGCGCATCGGCATGTGTTCTAGCAGAAGGTCGACAAGCGCTTTCGTTTTGGCGGCAGTAGCTGCGTTTTGGGTAAATCAGCACCGCCGCGCCTGTGAAATAGTTAGGAACGATAAGAATTGAGTCAGCACTTCAGCCAGAGCTCCCGATCCGGGCTGGCGCTGTCAAAGCGAGTCTTTGTTTCGGATATTCAGTTAGCAAATCCAAGCTGATTCAACTGCCCTTTCAGAAAGCTTTCTTTCAACACTTTCGGAAATGAGAACGCCAGCTTCCACATCACGTAGATAAAGCCGATCGGTACGACCAATCCCATCCATCCGCCCATCAACAGTCCAACGAAGCTGAGCGGAATGAAAAGCAACGCAAGCACGCCGGCGCTCAATCGCATCTTGCTGATCCACGTCTTGAATCCATTTTCTTCATAGATTTTCTGGCCGTCAGACTTTTTGATTGCAAACAAAATGTAGCCAAGTCGCCCCAGCTTCACGAAGTAAAATTCACCTTCGATGCCTGGCCGCACGTAGGACTGAACGAGCTGCCCTACCCCTACCTTTTTCACAAGTTTCGTGCTTCCGTCGTTCTGGGCAATGCGAAGGTAGGTGTATTCACTACCGTCTGGTTTGTCCTGAGATGGCCCAACCACTTCCAGCTTTCCGCTGACAACTGTTACTTCTGACATCACACGCATCCTTGGCCATTAATTTTTTGACATCAAAACGCCATTACGGCGAAATCCTAAGTAAGTCTTAGCACGACGTAAATTCAAATCTAAGAATCTCTTAGCTTTTGGGCAAAAGAGAAATGACGATTTTTGGTAAGCGTCTTAATCAGGCCAGGAAGGCGGTGGGTCTCTTTCAGGAAAGGCTGGGGATTCTCGCAGGGATCGAAGAGGCTTCTGCCAGCGCAAGGATGAACCAATATGAGAAAGGTGTTCACGAGCCTGGCGTGGGGACGGTCAAACAGATCGCTGAGGCCTGTGGTTACCCAGTGGCTTTCTTTTACTGCGAGCAGGATGATGAGGCTGAGCTGGTTGCCTTATTTCATAAATTGAAGAAGGGGCAGCGGGGGGAAGTGTTGGCTGCGGCCAA
This sequence comes from Pseudomonas sp. 10S5, assembly GCF_035019745.1. NCBI lineage: Bacteria > Pseudomonadati > Pseudomonadota > Gammaproteobacteria > Pseudomonadales > Pseudomonadaceae > Pseudomonas > Pseudomonas sp. 10S5. Next base: position 61,279 of record NZ_JASJVL010000005.1, on the reverse strand, counting down.
GAAATTAATTGATGGCTGACTTCAGACGAGACCGGACTGCTTTGGGGGTGATGTTGGGTAATACCAAAGCAACAAACAGCCTCTGGTAATTGGCTTCGCGTTGCGTGACGACCTCGGCGAAGCATCGCCGAGATCTTGCCGCACGGCAGTTAAAGACGGATCAGTGGATACTGCTGCTTCAAATTTCGTATTACTCTTCGGGCAAAACGAGTAACAACAACCACAGTTAAACATCCGAACGCAAAAGGCCAAGCTTTCCATCCTTGCTCACGCAATAAATCGAGAGTGGCAAGGCAAACTTGCCGCGAAGAATTGGCAATCCCGACCATGACCAACGGCAGAAGTACCCACGCGGCTATTTTACGTGCCAATGGCGATTCTACACGCAGCTTTGCCTGTTCTAGCAGTCGTTTAAGTTGATGCATTACGTCCATCCTGTTGTATTTCGCTGGTGGTGGTAGCTGGAGGTTTTATCATGGCATCGAGCGGGTTAGGCGCCTAACCAAACTAGGCCTTTAAAATTCACTGACGCTCCGAAAGTTGCTGACTCCGCCCCCCTACAGTTAGAAATAGATGTGGGGTTGTCTGGGCATAGATGCAAAACAGTTTTGAACCCGATGGGATCTGAGAAGGCTGTGCTTGGGCATGAAAAAACTGAGTAAAACGCTGACGAACTTCGCCTCATGTTCGAACAAAAAGACTTATGCTGACGATAGAGGCTGATGCGCCCCTCATTCTTAAGTTCCCCCACTCGCTTACGGTCTTGATGGCACCCTTCAGGCTCTATACTTGAAAATAACGAGCACAAAATTCACTACAGATGTGCCTTCGTCTTTGGACGATAGCGTGAGCAAGACGGCCTCCCGGTTGCGATGGAGCGCTTACGAGAGCCTGATATCCGGGAGAGAGCTTTTGGCCCAGTGGTCAGGTGCTTCGCCGCTCAGGTAGGGTAAAACCTCGCGGGGCGTATCTGCGAAACGAGTAGTACTGTTACCTTTATCGTCATACCTGAACCGGTGATTGCCTCCGATGACCGCCCCCAAGGAAGCACGCTTGTTCGGATGCAAATCTCCCGCGGTCACTTTTGCAGGAAGGATCCTGAACTGGCCTAATGATTCTGGACACCTTCATCGGGCGCTATGATGGCGCCCAAATCAGAGGTGTAAATTGACTAAAGCCATGCGGGTTTCCTGCTCCACCGAGGTCAAGCTCAAGGCTGCCGCCTTGGTGTTGGACGAGAATAAGTCTGTCCAAGATGTCTGCGCCAACATGAATATCGGCCTGACCGCACTGCGTCGGTGGGTGGATCAGTTGCCCTATACACCCATCCGACCTCCGTACCTTTCACGTATGATCCTCAGAGGATGCGCAGTATGGCTCTAGAAGCCGGTTAGCCCGGCCCGAGGGATACGCCGGCTGGCCACATTGTTCGCAAAGTCGTTTGATTGGTCAACGGGTGGGACGAAGGATGAAATGGAAGACCAAAACTTTGGAGCAGATCGCAGTGATGATCTGCGGCGACAACACTGAAAGCTATTTTCAGTACCTCAGCGGCCCCAACCTGACACGCTTCTTCAAGGATGCGGACACCGACCTCGTCCATGATGGCGGAACTCGTCGATTCTGGGTGGCCAACGCCCTGGAAAAACTCCTCGACTTCCCTTCAACAAACGCCCAGATGCCGCCGGATGCCATGTTGCGTGTAATCCGCCTGCTGATGGACGCCGAGGATGCCCACAACGAGAAGCCACCCCGCCTGCTGGCTCTCAAGGCACTCAACGGCGCGATCAAGCGTGAAGGGTTTGAAGCCTTCTACGGTGACGATGACCAATGCTATGTCCGACATGTCGGAAGCGGCACGGTAGCGAGCGAATCGGCAAGCCCCCACCGGCCTCTCACGGCGGCAGAAACGGAGAAGAAGAACCGGCTAATCGAGTACCTCGACCAATGCTCCGAAGACGACCTTATCGAGCACGTCCTGCTTCCCCTCTTCCGTCAGCTTGGCTTTGCCCGGATAACCTCAGCCGGGCACAAGGACAAAGCCCTGGAATACGGGAAAGACATCTGGATGAAATTCGTCCTGCCTACCCAACATGTCCTGTACTTCGGAATTCAGGTAAAAAAAGGGAAGCTGGACTCTTCAAGTGTGACCAAGGGCAGCCAGGCCAACGTCGCTGAAATACACAACCAAGTACTCATGATGCTGGGCCATGAGATCTTCGACTCGGAGCTCAGTAGACGAGTCCTCGTCGATCACGCCTTCATCGTTGCCGGGGGTGAAATCACCAAAGCGGCTCGCAACTGGATCGGTAACAAGCTCGATCAATCCAAGCGGAGCCAGATTCTTTTCATGGACAGAGAAGACATCGTCAACCTCTTCGTGGTGTCGCCATTACCCGCCCCTCAAATGCCCAGAGCATCATACGACCCGGTGTTCGATGACCCGATCCCCTTCTGACGGCATATCTGATCTCCCAAGGCTGACATCGCGCTGAAAGCCTACCTGATAACGCAAGTTGTCCGGGATCGAAGAGGCTCGGGGCTTTTGATTCACAAGGAAGATATGACTCAAAAGGGAAGGCGCCCGGGAGGCATAGACTCATAGCGAATTGCGGCCCTCGCCCACTGGTCGCCCTTACCCGCTGCCCTTTGAATGGACGAAGGCGTGGTAACAAGCCACTTCCCAATCTTGGGCTTAACCAGTGGCTTGGACATCCGGGCGTGGCATGCGGCAAGAAAGGGCTCCATTTTCTCAACAATATGCGGCTCAAGATGAGCCGTTTCTGTCGATTCATAACGAGCTACTGCGCGATATACCAACCCTCTAGGCAGTTCATAACCGGTATCCCAGAACACTGCTGGAACCTCCGAAGCAGGAAAGCTCGACTCCACAGGCAAGTAGTAAGGGCCAAGGTCAATGATGAAGCCGTTGAGCTCAACCCAATAGTGGGAATGCTCTCCAGCGTCGGATGCGTACCCTTGGATCGAGGCGCTACGTTCGTCTCGCGATACAAGAAAGGCTCCGAAGTTTCCGCCCACGACGGCAGGACTGTGCCCCAACGCCTTGAGAAGCCTGTGAATCCCGAAAGACGCGTACATGCACCGCTTATGGTAGTCGTCAGGAAACTGGCCTCTCAGGCACCTGTCGACCACACAGAGAATTCGCTCAATCATCACAGCGTCAACCAAAACGACCTCCTGTATGGAAAATGCAGCTCGGTCAGAGAGCAGATGTACCGAACCAGTTCGCTGATTTACCCGGCTTATGAAGCGATCGCCCAAAGGCCTTTCTGGACATGAGCCAGTTTTTGAAGATGTAGCTACCTGAGAGCAGATCATCCCCGATGCTAAGACCTCAGGTACGCGAAGAATCCGGCCCAGTCATGGGCCTGATACTTTTCCAGCATCCGCTTGGGAAGCTTGATTTGGGAAATGCTGTAGTCAATGGACTTTTGCCATTCAGCCTCATCTAGAATCTGCCGGCCTGTGAAATATCGAACCTCGTCCTCGAGAGTGTTATAGATCAAGAAAATACGATCAGGATTCACGCTGACGGCAGCACGACTAAGCCCTCGCTGATTATTCCAGTTTTCCCCACTCTTGATTTGGACTTCGAAGTAGCGACCTTCATGCCCGACGATCCCATCGATGCCCTTGTCGTCAACCAGCGATGGGAACACGTCAAATACTTCCCCGAGCAAGTATCCCCAGATGGCAAATTCGTTCCGCTTGCCGATCGCGAGCTTGTTTTTGATCTCTGCTTTCACTGACCTACCCTACCCTACCCTACGCCAACTCAATTGAAGCCTTAGGCTACCACTGCCGGCGGATCCAGGACGTGTCTTGGTCAAGATGGGGCTTCGGTCACCCCGCACCAGCCTTATGATCATGGTCTAGCTGTCTGGGGAGGACTGGGTCACTCACATACAGTCAAGCCAGGCGGTCGGTCGATCGGTCGGTGGCCAGCTTGAGCAAAGCCCAGATAGCTCGCCACCACCAGAGCCACGTTGTTAATTCCAGGCGTTTACGATCAAACCCGGAAGCTCATTTTCGCCTCAAAGATCATCAGATCGCTGACTTCGTCTCTCACCATTTTTCTGACGATGCGCGAGTCGACGTGGACTTCGCCATCCGATCCGATCCAGACCATTTCTGCATAATCTGCGAGCATGAGGTCGGCCAGGCCACGGCTGAAGCCGTCCCGAATCGGCTTGATCCTGAGATCATCGTCGGTACCGTATTTGATCCGCTTATAGAAGCCAGCCTCCAAAGCACCGACACCGTTGAGCACTTCCACGAACTTGAAGATTCGGTTGTCGAAGAAATCCTCCTCGTTCTTCAAATGCACGATAGCCAGGGGTTGACGTACCTCACCGGGATAAATACAGACATGCACGGCTTGCATTCGTCAGTGCGATCGATACCTGTACTGCTATGACGCCGAAGCCGCAACCAACGCTGACTTGATGACGTCGGCATACAACGCCAGCTTGGATCTGGTCAAAAAATATGACGGGATCCATGGAAAGCAATGTGGAGCCGCACCAACAGCACCGTTGTTGAGCAAGGCAGAATGATCCGCTGATCTTCAAATAGCCAAAAATCGACCACTCGAACCAATGCTGGCCTCCCTGATTTTTCCATCACCTAGGCCAGTGTCGTGCCCGCTCCCCCGAAGACCCGCACTCTAATCGCCCGGCCAACCCGGCGCAGCTCTGATCGATACCGCGACAGCCACAGGGCTGATTCGCCCCGCATCGCCACCAACAGATTGGCTGCGGCAGCAAGCTTAGGCCTCTACTGTCGATTTTTAAAAAACGTGATTGCGCCGCAGGCTCGACACGTTGCCAAAACAAACCGCGTGCTAGATCCTGAAGCTGCTCAAAATCCATTTTATCTCACGACTTGCCGAATGTATGGCCAGGCAACTTGCCTAGCTCCAGCGGCGTTCCGTCTGCTAGACACCAATCCATCATGCACAGGAGGCCATCCGCCGGCGCCCCTAGATAAATTAGTCACCAGCTTTGGCCTTCTTTACTCAAGCAAGCCGAACTGTCCCTTATTAAGACTTTGAGCTAACCCGCATATTGCCCCTTGAGATTATCTCCATCATCTGAATCGATTCTACATGACGCCAGAGATGCACGATGATTTGAATCAAGCAGTCAACGGACGCTTTCAATTGCGGCGCTGATACCGGCATCGAATTGACATAGTTATCTGGAAAACGGAGAGCATCATGAAATCCAATACGAATTCGAATTATCGAGAAGTGCTGTTTCACGATACTGCTGCCGATGCCTTCTTTCTTATCGGCTCTACCGCCAACACCAACAGGGTGCAAAAGCACAGTGACGGGAATACCTACCCCTACGTTGCGTTGGATGTATCGAGCGCCTCGCATCCCATCTACACAGGTCAGCAGCGTACGGCTACCCATGAAGGCCGCATTGCTGGTTTCAACCAACGCTTCGCTGGATTTAGCTCGCGCGACCAGCTGTGATTCATTATCTACTAGCTCATCCGCTTCCCAAACCAGCGACCCCGAGCAGCCCCTTAACCCAAGGGGCTGCTTTCGTTTGGTCGCAAACAAGTGGTCTAGATTCGTTGTTGCATCACAGAGGTGCGGGCCGTGCCTGGACAGATCCAAATTGCTTTGGGTTTTGTGATTGATTCCAGGAAACATAAGTGAGGCGACGCCTGCCCTACTCTCGTCCGTCTTATCGTCTACGCCATCGCCCCCTTCATCAGCCCCTGCCAGAATGCTGTACGAGCCATCATTCAACCGGTTCCTTCCGCCGTTATATTGCCGGTCAATCGCGCCCATATCTATCCAACTCGCTTCGCTCTACGACTGCGGTCACGTAACCGTGCTCCAGTGTCCAGAAACACATCTGAATATTTTTGCTTTCAAAAGAGCCATGCCGGGTTTGGGCTGGTTGAGTTCGAAGATCGTCAGCCGTGATTGGCGGAGCTTCTGGTTAAACAGCAATGCAGTCTTGGAGCCCTCCCTCGTTGTCTTATGGTCGATGCCGAACTGTGCGGCATCCGCATCCGCATCAGCTTCCGACTCTGGCACGTAGAACCTATCGGGGAGTAATGCCAGATGTCGAAAACTGCTTCGCATCCCATCTACACAGGGAAGATTCTAGCCGTTGCAAAAAGCCCGCCCTGACCGCCGGGCCATCTTATTAGCCGTGTAGGTAGGCCGCCCCCTCGGTAGAGGGGCCCGTATTGAGGAGAACGTCGAGAAGGCAATACGTGACGTTATGTAGAGCCTCAGCGGCGCTTCGGGCCATAAAGCTGGTTTAAAGATCAGCAAATATGAACCATAGGAGAAGCCCAGCCGGGGTGCTATGACGCGAAGGGTGACTAGAGGAGACTCTACTTGGACAATTATAACTCTCTCCAACTAGGCAGCACATCTGCACCATATTGCGTTTTCCACTCTTTAAGGCGGCCATGATTTGAGCCCCGGGTTTCCACGACTTCTCCGGTGTGAGGGTTTCGATACCGGCGCAACGGTTTTGTAGTTGAATTCGCAGCGGCCTTCAACTTCTCTTCTGATAAGAGTGCTTCGAACAGATCTTCAACCAGTGAGGGCGCAGAGACCGACGCCGCTGGCCTCAATAATCTGAGAACATCTGTAGCACTAAAACTGTATCGGGCTTTCAACGCTACAAATTCCTGATAGAATCGGGCGTCCCTATCTAGAGAAGTGTCATCTTCGATTTTCTTTAGCTTCCCCATAAGCGCTAAGTAATCCATGATCGCAGTCATCACCTATCCCCCCTATAATAAACACCGACTCGTTGATTATCCTCGCCCGCGCGATCGTATAGCCCACAAGTGGCAACTGCGAAACCTGACAGGACGGCAGGCGTGCCATTGAGAGTTACATACCTCACGCCTCATCACCTGCGCTAGTGTCAATGCCCGGAGAGATGCGATCTATCAGCACTTTTATACCATCACTGCCGTGAGTTTCATGAGCCTCAACGAGCTCTACCAGCTCCACTACTTCCTGATCCGTGTACCCGTATCGGCTTATTAGCTCATCAAGCTCGGCACTGAATGCCCGATCCAGTTGATAGTTGACATCGCTGGTCTCAAGCGCATGCATGTCGCTGTCAATTCGTGCCAGCAAACTCTTAATTTGTAGGTGCCTTACAAACGTATGGGGTCGATTCATAGCTGCCTGCCCGCTCGGACTTGACTTGAGTGTAGCGCATGAAATGCACCGCTCAAAGCCGACAGTAGCGTTTAGCATGCGTGTCGCAAAACATAAAAGCCTGTATAATCAAGTAATTAACTTTTCCCGTGGAAAGACCAAAGACTTCCTGACGCGACGGACGGACGTTTTGCTATTCATTGGCCATCCCACAACAGATGATCATAGACGCCCATCTAAATTTATCTTTCTAAAACAGATAGTTAAAGCGATTGCATCACCAAACCGTAACAATCGATCGAACCGTTTTCCGATGAGAAATACAGTGCCATCATAGGCGGGCCAGCTATGCGTGAATGGCATATTATCAATTTATGCTTAAAGACGCTTAAAGCGAGCGCTAAATTTAACATTTTTGAGAATATCGGCCTTGCGGTTTTTTTCGATAGCAGCGCCTAGCCCCCTGCTCCGTCGCTCCCCGAAGCATAAATGCTCTATCTCGGTGGTGTCAGAGCTTCTCGAATATAGACATTTTCTCATATATTGACAGTTGGGTCGTGCATTCTTGGACGGCGGATGTGCACGATCACGCTAAATTTTACGGTGACAAAGAGGGAAATAGCGACTCAACCCGATCGGCGCTCGGCGTCCTTTAACCCTCCGTGCTTCCATGTCTCCGTGGGAACGGTGCAACCTATGGGTGTATCCCATCGCCTAGCTCCTCACGCCTACACTGCCTCCGTGAGGATTGAACGCGCTTGCATGGTCAGGTAGCTGTTTGTTTTTGATTCTAAGTAGTACCAACTTGGGTACCTTGACCACTATCAGAAGATCTACCTTTCTAACGAGCCACTGCTGCACTTCGATGTTCCATAATTTTTGAAGGTAACAGATTTTCTCCGCCGCTTGTTCATATTTAGAGTCATTAACGATCCCTTAGCAACCAAGCCAGTCGAACGAGATCGTCGATGGGTAGATTCTGAAGTGCGCTGCTCCAGATGGCATCGAGGTGATAAGACTGGAAGCACCGTGTTAGTAATTTAAGCTCGTCGCGCGTCACCGGAAAAGAACTGGCAGTGAATATTAAAGTTTGGCGTATAAACCACACCTCTTCTTTGGAGATAAGATCAAATGCCGAACCCAGAAGTAAGTAAGCAATCGCTAACGAGCGTGGCGGGGCCGACTCGATATTTTTAACCATCTGCGCAACGGTTGGTTTGTCATACTCATGCGAATTTAACTTCGAACCTCGGGCAGCTACCAGGAACCAACGGGCGGCGCCGCCATCGCTAACAAGGTTACCCTGGTACAAGAAGATGCCAAGCAAGAAGTACAGCGAATATTTGGATGGGCGCATATACGCAGGTACCACAGGCGCATATTCCACCCAAACCTGAATCCGCAAAACTATTCGACAAATTCTAGTTTCGGCTGATGCAGTTTGGTATCCCCAACGGTCGCGAGAAACCAGCCCTACCCCATGATCGAAGTACCCTCGCGTTGTTTGCTGCATATACGCTTGCCAGCCTCCCGTGAAGTTGCTCAGGTGCCCTTTTTCCAACTGCTGTAGCAATACTGGCTGGCGATGTGCGGCACAGAGAGCTGAGCCTCTGTTACGCCATGCACGCCGCAACGCAGGAGCTCTCATCGCGGCCACATCTTCCTCTAGGCATTGGGCGCAGAAGCGGCGGTTATCATTTTGATCCACTGCATTGATCGGCAGACGAAAGCGCTCCGTCACATGGGTGCTTGTCGGGTCAGGGAACGCCTTCAGGAAGACCTCAGACCTGTAGAGGTCATCGCACTCAAGGTCTCTCGCATCCTGGCCATGATCTTGGGAGCGAGGGCTGCCAAGCAGCACCTCCGGATTCCAGGGTTTGTGTTCATCTGCATAGTCGACCTGCTCCGCAGCATTCTTGGTGCTGGAGAGCTGACTGAGATCGTGAGCGGTAGCTAGCGCAAACGGGGTGGCCGTAGGCTGCAGCAGCGCGGTGCACCATTCCAGAAATCCATCGTGAATGACAGTGACCGCGCTCGACGCCGCATTCCGTGATAACCATGAGCCCAAGGTTTCGTCATGAAGTGGCGTCAAGTAACCTGAGAATGCCCCGCGTTGCTTGCGGCTGCCGCTAGTAAGCGAATCGATTGAAGCTGAGCGCTGGTTATAAAGACAGCTTGAGCTGCCCGACACAGTACTCAATGAAAGACCTTTTTCTGTAGCTCCTCCAGGAGCGACAAACGGCGCAGCGACTGGCCGATCTGTCCGTGTGATAGGGATGACAAGGTTAAGCTCCAACTGTACCTCTATCTGCCGATCCTCGCCCAATACGAAAGGCAGTAGGATTTGCATGCCGCGTAGAGTGTCAGATGCGTCGGGTTGGCGCCTAAATAAGTCATCGCACCCAAGTTCGCTTTCAGGGCTTAAAAGATCTTCTGATCCTGCTGGTTGATCAAGTGCTGCGTCGCTTGAGTGACTGAGTTCGTCGGCGATTGAGCCGATTGATGAAATGGCGGCCTCTGCTTCTTTAGCTTGTTTGGTTTCTTCAGTGCCTTCTGCTCCTTTTGTTTCCTGTGCCACCTTCTGCTGTTTCGCTCGTTCAAAGCGGGCAGGTGAGCTCGGAAACGCATCATTTGGTGGCAGCGGGTAGGAGTCAAACGTGTCAAAGTAGGTGGAAGCCTTAGTTGCCACTGAGGCTGCCATAAGCCCCCTGACCACCGTCACGGTGTTCCCGACCAACCCCTTTGTGTGTGCGTGCAGAATGCCAACGTCGAGCCCACAGAAGGTCAAGGGGCAAGGATAAAGCGCTAGAAAGGATGACGCACCCAGGTGAGTCTGCTCAGTCGCGAGATCGGAATCTGCTCCGACGGAGGCCAGCGTAGATTGTCGAACCAGCACCTCCCGTGGCTCGCTGGCTGGTAGCGGTAAGAGCGCCCGTCCCTTCGCTCTGAGAGAGAGTAGGAATGTGTTAACACGGTTGCCGGGATTGCCCATCCGCATGACCGTCGCAATGTCACGGACGAAGTCCAGGTAGTGCGGGTCGCAAGGCATTGGCTCCAGATCGACGTACTCGACATCAATCTTCATCGCTTGCGCAACGTGCCCCACTTCAGTCAATGGATCGCGTAGTCCACAAAGCACAACGCAGTGGCCGTAAGGTGGTTGGGTCAGTTGCTGGATGGATCCATAGATGTTTTGGACTTTCATCTGGCGCTTATGAAAAAAATCGTGAGCATCTTCGCAGATAACAGCCTGATAACGACGCAGATGGATCGCTGCCTCGTAATGCAGCCTGACTTTCTGGCCTGAGATCATGTCAACAGAAGAGCTGGGTAAGCCCAGTGACTTCAAGAAGTGGGAAGAAAAAACAAAGTCTGCGTTAAAGGGGGCTCGGGGGACGAAAACGGCTCGGATGTTTTTGCGCAACAGCATTGAATGGAGACGTGAAGCGAAAGCGCTAGCTCCCGCTCCAGCCTCTCCTCTAACGATAATCAGCTTGCCATGAGTATTCCCTCCATACTCGCCGATCGACTCAAGTACGCTTTCAAGCGGCGCTTGGTTTGCAGAGCTCCCAATCCAGCGCCGCCCCATGTTGAAGGCTACTCCAGGAAAGCTGGAAGCCGGGCCTCAAAACAGGCATCCAGCAGCGCTTCGTCGATGCATTCATGCCCGGTCTCGATGGCCAGCTTGGCGGAGGTGATCAAGACCCAAACGATATCGCGAGTGCTACCACGGCAGTTCGATACCAGGCTTTCTTGGATTTCACAGGTATCCAGGGTTGATGGCTTGCGCAACGGCATGAACCGAACGAACGCCTTCAGGAAGCGAGACAAGTCTTCCCCAGCTGCATGCCACTGGCGGATTTCCCACACGCCGAAACGCGATCGCAGTTGAGAATCAATGCCCAAGAAGACCTTCAAATCTTCTGTACCCGCAACCACTAAGCTGACCCCAAAATCACGATTCGCCATCGCACGCAGGTATGTGTAATTGGGCTGGATCAGCATGCTTTTCACGCCAGCGAGCGCATTGCCTTCATCGAGAATGCAGACAGCCAGCTTCATCTCTTTGATACGCTCGGAAATGCGTTTGATGCCGGACGCGGTGCAAAGGGATTTTACCGACTGCGTGAACCCCAGATGGCTGAGGAAAACCTGCTGCAAGTCAATGTGCCGGCCGTAGTCAGACAGATCGATGGTGAGAATCGATGTGGCGTCGGGAGTATTGAGCCGCGTTACAGCATGCTCAATCATTTTCGTCTTTCCGATACCACTGATGCCTATGAGCCCCATACAGGATCGGCTACCAATTCGCGTCGCGTGGATCATTCGCTCGATCCCCGTGATGAATGTTTCGCTAGTGTTAGTCTTGATCCAGAGCGGGTTATCGCAATACATGATGCGCTCAGGGCCATCGAGCATTGCTACCTGCTGAAGCTTCTGAGCGAGATGCGGAAAGTCCATAGCTATTCCCCCTCGAAAGGTTCGACATCAAGAGCAAAGTTGCGGGTAGCCTGCTTGCTTTTTTTGCCAGGCCGCTGGTGATGGGTCACCAGCCCAACTTCCTTATCAGCGTCATTGATCTCAAGCTGCTTACGCATGGCGGGAGTATCAAGCAGGATCGACTGGCGAAGCTGATCTGCGCGGGCGAGGAACGCCTTTACGGCGCGCTCACCCAGCTTGCCAGCGCGTTTGAGGTACTTCTGCAGGATCGCCTTCGCGGTGAGCGTACCGGTGGTTTTCTCGCAGCAAGGTACTTCAATCCACTGCCCTTCGAACCGAGCCAACACCATCGACAGGTTGGCCGAATCATATTTCACTCGAATTGGCTTCCCGATCATGTGGCGAAGCACATCGTTTGAGTAGCGGAAGCCGTTCACCTTGAGGCCGGTTTTCGACATCTTAGGGTGCTTCTCTGGCAGCACCTCGATGATGAAATTCTTCACATCGTGCACGCGACGAGGCGCCAAAGGACGGCCTTTCGCATCCCGAAGCGCTTCCCGCCAGCGATCACGTGGAGTCTTGCCATCCTCTCCAGCGGTGTCGTGGTATTCACACACGGCCAAGGTGAAGTACCGGGTGAACTCTTCCAGCGTCATTACAGCGTGCTTTTGCGGATTGAAATCGCGATCCTTGCGCGGCCGCGATCCTGTTCCTCCGGGAAGCATATGGACAAACCCAACGTTCAAGGTACCGAGGACGCGCTCGCAGATACCCCCGTCTTGCTTCTGGTGGCGATGTCGTAGCTTGATCCCCTCCAAGGCGCAGGCAGCGACGAGGTTGCCCGAACGGAACTCACGAGCATTGTCGGTTAACAGTTCATCGAACACGCCGTAGAACTCGTACTCATGATCCTTCAGGCCAACGCTCTTCATGAACGTTTCTTTACTCATCACTGCATGCTTCAAGGTGTGAGCAACACTGGCCAAGCTGGGATACCGAAAGCTGATATAGAAGCCGAGGATGACTTTCGTTTTCGCGCAAACGGCTATTGTGATCCAGGGGCGCCCAACAGGGTCTTTTCGGTCATACCGACTCGCGAGGAAAACGTCGGCTATGGTGTGATCCATTTGTACCTGTTCGAGCGCGCGACTGAGCTCGCGGAAGCCGTCCCGAAGCTTGAAAGCGTCGTCAGCATGATTCTTCCCGTTTACCTGACGATCTTTCATGTGCTCAGGCAGGTTATTCATCCGATCGCATACAGTTTCATACGAGGGCACGTTGTCGATTTTCAATTCAAAGCAGGCTGCTTGGACGCCCTTCCAAACTGTCCGATAAGATGCACCCTCCCCCCGAAAAAGCCATACATGCTCAGCGATGATCTTTTCGACTTCAGGGGAGATGGCCTTAGTTCCTTTCTTGCGCCCGCGCTTTTTACCGAGCAAGCTGATAGGGCCTACTTCAATATTAAAACGCTTACGCACTTCGTAGTAGCGCTGGACACTCAAACCGCATTCCTTGGCGGCTTCATCGACTGACAAGTTATCGGCAAACTGCTTTTCTATGATTTCAAAGCGATGGCGCGCCTGCTCTTTCTGCTCTGGTGTGAAATCATCACCCAGGATTAAGGCTCGCTTCGCGGTTTTGTCTGCAATCTTCGCAACAGCCGCCTGAAGTAACGTCTCGTGATCGACGGACTCTACCTGGGCGGAGCTCACAAGACGCAGTGTGTCGTTACGGATGCTTTTAAGATGCAGCTTTCGGGTGGTCTCGTCGATGCCCTCGACGACCCAGATATCCCCTTCAAAATTTACAAGCTGTTTGCTGCCGTCTGGATTGGTGTATGTGCCCATGGCACACCTCCACGCGACCAGCCGGCGCCGCTGAGGCGCAAGCACCGCGCTGGTCAATAGTCCTTGAGACACCGATGATACCGGCGCTTCCAAGGATATAAGTTTTGGGCTATTCCGAAGGGTAGCCCCCTGGCTTTTCCGTAAACGCCTCGCGATTCAGCGGGTGGAAGCGCAGCACCTCATGAGAAAACAGTCGATCAATTTCTGTAGCCACCGTCTTGTAGGATGGCGACTTGATGCCCGCTTCTTGGCACCTGGCCCTGACGTCGTTCCACACAGCTCGCTTAGTGCTGCATGCGTCGAGCCACCCGGCTCGGATAGCATGCTCGACGATCTCTGCAGTTCTCGCAGGAAGCGCTGACGGCTCTTGCGCCAGTTCTGCGATTCCGCGCAGCGACCGGGCGTCAAGGGACTGAGGGTCGAACGGACTTTTATGAGGCCAACTTTCGCTGGCCTTAAACTCATCAGCACCCATAGGAAGTTTCACTGCCGCAGGCGCGATAATCACCTTCGCAGGAAGGTGAGTGAACGACACCGGTTTGAACTCATGCTTTCCTGGATGCTGAACGCAAAGCATCAGTGAAGCATCGGCTCTCATGAATCGGAGCTTAGGCAGCAACTGACACGATCCCGGTATTGCCGGGAAAAACCCATTGCCTTGAATCAAAGTGCGAGGGCTGTACGTGGTCGGGATAGCACCGGTTTTGATGAGCCTTAACTTGGGTGATTTAGCATGAGCCATGAAGAGCCTCGCTTAGTAAGTTCTGCTAGCACGTGAAGAAGGTTCTGCCTACTTGGCATCCGACACTTTTCGACTTAGGCAACACTTCCTGAGTAGGTTGTGTATGCATGACCATTAATGGCGTTAAGCCATAAATTTTCAAAACAACACAGCCTTGTTTGAGGTCTAGCAGGCAAACCGACTACGTCAAATTCTATAAATTTGTTTTTTTAATTAGTTCAATTAGTTCAATAGGTTGAATGTAAAATCTTTACGCTGTCAAAAAACTGAAATGAAGAAAATCCAGGGTGGATTTTATTTTTTTTAACCCTGCAGAGGGCGTGAGGGAGGAAACGCGAGGGTTGCGAGGGGATCGGTTTTTAGCGGCTGGTCACACGCGCTTACAATACTGCTGCGGCAAATTTGCGTGCGATCCAGGCTTTCTACACTTATGCCAAAAGCCGTGACCTCAATATTGATGACGCCATCTTGGCCTGCCAATTCGAATCGATTCTGGCTTTACTGGACGGTTACGCCATTTGGCTCCAAAGCGGCCGTCGAGCCGACAACCTAGTCGCCCGAATCGGCAAAGCTGAAACCGCACCTTTTCCGCAGATCGATCCGCGCACCCGTGACCAGTACCTGCGGCTGCTGAAGCAGTACCTGTCCTGGTGTGTCACCTGTTACATCCCGCGCGTCCGTCAGAACTCAACTAACTTGGCTAACATCGAGGTTATATTTACAGATGTCGCCGACGTCACTGAACGGCGCTTTGAGAGCCATATCATCAATGCTCGGCCGGACCGCAGTCGTTACCGCAGCCTGACAGATACGCAACTCCAGATCATTCACACACTGATTCGCCCGGGCGACGCAGAGAATCCGTTTCCGGAACGACTGCAGTTGCGCAATTGGCTAATGATTGAATTGCTGCTGGAGACCGGTATCCGTCGCGGAGAGCTTCTGAAGCTCTACACCACGGATATCAACCAGGGTTCTCAGCATGCCTATGTCAGCATCAATGATCGCGAACATGACCCAGGCGACCCGCGCGCTGAAGAGCCCGCGTTGAAAACACACGGGCGGACGGTAGGTATTTCCGCGCAGTTGTATGAGGTCTATGAGCGCTATATCCAGTGCGATCGGCGCCCCATACGTAACGGCAGACCAATGAAAATGCTGTACCGCTATTTGTTCATCTCTGACCGAGGCCGTCCGCTGTCGATCCGCGCGTTGTCTAACGTCCTTGATCGGCTGTTTCTGACCATTGAACTGGCTCATCCGAGACTATTGCCTACACTTTTCGCTCATGACTTTCGCCACACTTTTGCCGACCGCTTTTTGGCTTACCTGGTGGAGAAGCGTGGGCGTGACCTGGAGCGGGCCACGGACGAACTCCGACGAGTCTGCGGCTGGTCTGACACTTCGACGATGCCACGCTGTTATGCAAGTCGTTATCTAGCCAAGTCGGCCAACCTCCACAATGCCCAGGGTGCCTCGGCAGCCTAGAGCCGACTTTAAAGTTAAGGAGGTTCGCCGTGACCAAATCAGCCGATCAAGAACACGCGTCCCCCTCCTCCTCTTTGCCGGCTTACGTATTCAAGGGTCCGGCTCAGGTTGCTATTCGAACTCGCACTAATGACCAGCCAAGGTACGTCGATACTCGATTGAATGTGTGGACATGGTACGACGGTGGAGTTGCACTGAAAATTGATTGGGCCGAACTTGACTTAACTCCAGAGTTTAATGAAATCGCCAAAGGCTTTATGGCATATGCATTAGAGAAGTATGCTCCCCATACAGCGTTCATGTTTGCAAGAACTTTTGTTTATTTATCAAGTGCCAGTCTCGCCCGCCGCTTTCCTTGGGATCGTCAAGATTTAATCGCCCAATTAGAAGGGTTCAAACGCTCCCGGCATAATCTCATTGGTTCCGCAGGCTTTATCCCTGGGGAGTTGATAGAGGGATTAAAGGTTTTGATCTAAATACTTACCTAACGATCAAAGATACAAAGTCAGTACGGATTGACCCGTATGCGCGAATTTTTCTCTCGCAGTCTGGTTTAGACCTTGATGAGCAAGTTCGGTTGCTCAAACGCATCGAACGAGAGGTTTTATCTAACTCTTATGTCGCGTGTTCGCGCGCGCGAGGCTCGCTCTATTTTGTTCCTGATAAACTTCTCAAAGCCTTTAAGCAAGCGAAATGACCTGACCCGCCCATCTAAACGTTTTGTCTATCTGACAGGATCTTTCCATGTACTGGTCAAAGTACCCGCTGCAGCCCTCCCTTACTGACGCATGTATACAGAACCCACACAAAATGAGTGTTCATTGGAACAAAAAAAGGGCCTTACTGACAACCTTAGGTATGACACCACATTGCTAGCCTGCCCGGTCAAGAGGATAGTCCGCCCGGTGCCAACTCCCCGTGCCACAGCGCCTTGAGTTTTTCGATGAACCACAATCCCGCCGGTCCCGGCGGTTGCGACGGCCGATGAAAGGCCGACATGGTCAGAATAAATGTAGCATCCGCGCTTTCATATTCATTTCACGTTAACCTCCAGCTCATGGATGAACATGGTTGAGCGCTTCTATCGAGACATCACGGTGTACTTGCGCGACGGCACCTTCCCTCGGTGCGCAAGTTAGAAAGCCCATTACAACGTTCATGGCATTACGCAATGCTCAGCCGACCCGGTACGTTTGGATCGCAAAGGGAGAGGAGATTTTGAACAAAATCCAACGCGCGCGTGAGGCACTTGAAGCTGCATCCAACAAATACATTATTTCGAGAACGGCAGACTAGCTATTTCTGGGGTGAGCAACGCTCTTCCTGCCAAAAACATAGCGTCTAACTTCCTGCCATCTCATCTTCACCAGCCAATTTGCGTCGCATTGAAAGTTTCTGGTGGGAGAACAAAAGAATGGCTCGTATTCAAAGAAGGAGCTGTAATCCAATGTGTGGGCGTGCATTGCGGATGAATACTGAGGGTTACTTATTAGGTCCTGTTTAACAGCATCTCGATTAGTCCATCTGATAGAACTTGCAAAAGTCGTAGTCCCGTTAATGAAAAGATCGATGTCAGCCTTGTATGCTTCATTTTCCATAAGCTCACGAAGTACTGCGCCTTGATTTGTATGAGCGTTTAATTCAGTGCGCGCTATTTTATGTTCGTTCGCGTATTCCACGGAACTCATGTTGGCTGTCGCCAAGTCATGGCAGTGAGTTAATTCGTGTGCCAGTACACACGCCTTTTGAGGGACAGATAGCCCATGCGCGCCGACCAAGAGGAGGTTGCCACTAATCGCCTGCCCATAAGCCTTCAAAGTCAAATCTTCACGCACTACAACTGCTGCCAAAACAGGGTCAGCCAACATTGCTCCACCAGTCTTGGTAGAGCCCAATGCCTCTAAAGCTTTTACCCAATCTTGCGGGACGTTCAATTAGGTAATCTCCATGTTAAATCAACTAGATTCCGAGTGAAGCACAAACTAGCACCGAATTAGGTGGCCGTCAAAGCAGGCAGAATAGTTGACCGTCTACGCGCCCACACCACCAGCGGCCCAATCTGGGAGCGCGACATGTTGCCTCTGTCCGCCTTTTCTGTAGCAATGCCAATCATCAGGGTCGATCATGATGCAGCATGCCATAGGAAAAATAACCTAGGGCTTGTGCTCTGTCGAGACACTTACGAACCCAAAGCGCTATGAACGTTCACCCACTGTGTCATTGATGAAAGCACCCTACTCAAGATTGAAGACCCACTACTGTCAGGCCTAGCCTATTAAGTTCGGCACACATTCGACGGCATGCGACACAAAGGCACCAGGAAGTGGTACGCAGACGACCCAACCCCTATCTATGGATTCGACTACATTTGACCAACATGATTGTCCAGATGGGCTTATTAGGAGAAGGTCTTGCCTTCATCCTGACCGTGACGAGAAATGACAAAGCGGTAATTTACCAGTTGGTAAAGTACAGTGCTGGATGGCCTCAATGCGATGCTGCCCCTGCGAGCGAGCAAATTTACCAGTCAGTGCTCATGCTCGCTTAATTATGTGGAAATAGCGTTAATGAAAAATCCATTGCAAGGACGAGTTACTTTCTGACGTTGACCCCAGCCAAGAGAAAAACCGAACAGGCCGGTATAATGGATATGCTTCGCCCACTCACTGCGATCAACAATCCTCTCCGTTCTATGGTATTTGAGCGATTCACCGAATGGTCGGATTACCCACTACAAATGGTGACTCAGCCGAAAACAACAGAGTTGCACCGCTTAGCACACATGAAAAGAACGAGGCATGTAGGTAACGACGAATGCAGTTCTTCCAACGCTGGCTCGGAGCCGAGTTATCCTTGCTTCCGCAGCGACTGTTATACTATCTAAATCCAATTCACGATTCTAACGAGTAGATATTGTCACAGCGTGTGCCTCTTGACATGTCCAACGGGAATCTAAAACTGTCACTACACGCGTAATGCTTCCCTTTTGTCATGCGGCAAGTAATAGAAACTGTCGAACTTAGTTGAAGTCGGCGTCCGCGGTGCGCGATATACACTGTACGACGCAAAGTGAAATGATCTGTCTGGCTCGGCTGCAAATCACCCCAATCCCAAGGCGACATATCCAAAGCATCGGCAGCAGACAACGTTTATTTGACCACGTGCGGTTTAAACACTAGGTCTGCCATTTCAGGGCCGCAATAGTACGGTTCAATCCTGATCACTTTAGAATCGCGGAATCCTTTTCCGAAATGCTGAACTTTCCAGTGTCCTAGTACTATGTTTCTAATTGTGGCTTCGTCCCATTTTTGTGGTTGGTTTCTTCATTGGCCCAATCGTGTCCGCGTTTGATTTGAATTGGCTGGACGGATGCACCGGCTACGTTGTGATCAAGCTCTGAATATTTTGCTGCATTTTTGACCGATCGAGCCTCATAGTCGTAGCGCTGGCTCTGCATAAAAAATGAGTCGTGAGCAAAACTGGCTTGCCCCTACCTCGATGAGATCTAACCCGTCAAAAAACACACAATCGCTTGGACACCAGCGCTCCGCATCGAACTGCGGTTAATTAATATCACCCCCAAATAGACCGATATAGCCAGTAAAGGGCATCGAAGCAATTACAAAACCCCGAGTAAAGTCCATAACCGCCTAGCTTCTGGATCCGCCGAGATCAATTCCGAAAGTAATTCCTTTAGGGGTTTGTTACCCCACTCCACTCCCCGTTTGATCAAGTATGGCACCGGGCTGTGAGGCTCCGTTCTGCCCAGATAATCGGCTATAAGCAGTAATTGGCGATAGGCTTCCTCACGACTGCGTGGTTCAGTGAAGACTGCGGTAGTTTCCACAACCGTTTGCTCACTGGTGTTATTCACGATTGCCTGCGATGCTGAGTCTGGAAGGTCAGCCACCACGATCTGAGGCGGGTGCATTGCAATGAACTCCTTGAAAAGTACCGTCAACGACTGCAGAATTTTCTGCAGCAAGACATAAGTAGGTGCAAGTTCCTGTAGTTGAAGGTCGCTCCAGCTTTCCAGCACCGCCAATTGTTTAGTCGCCAGTTGTATCGCGGCTAGGCTGCGTAACCACCACACAAGTGGCGTGCTGCGCACTTGCTCGTTAAATTTGTTTTGTTGGCTTAACGCGAGCCCAGCGGCAACCTTGGCTGCCTTGGTATCGTTCACAGCCACTTGCTTGCGCTGCATCTGCTGCCAATCGAAGAGGCTGAACCCGGCGAAATCACCTTCTCTGTCACCGAGCAACGGAAGTTGAGTGTGCAGCAACTCCCCGTAACGTCGAGCCAACCAGTCCAGCGGAGTGACGCGCCATGACTGGTCGCCGTCCTCCGCTTGAGGGTGCAAATCTTGCGGATAACGCGCGCATAGCTGGCTGACCAACGCGAGTGCATCGGTGATCCCCAGCAGTGCGTCCTTATGCAGCCAAGCCTCGCCCAGCCATACAGCGACCATCAAGTCTTTGCTGCGCTCCAGCAACAACGTGGTGGCGAGTGCTTCTACGCCACTCCAGTCCGCGCGCTTGATATCCGACTTCCACACCCCCGTCGGCAAACTGGTGTCGTCCTCACGTCGCAGATCCCGCAGCCGGTCCAAGTCGGGTTCATAACGCAGGCTCTTGCCACAGGGTAAATCCGCAGTCAACGGTTCGAGCAGTTCGCTGACCCGATCGGTGCAAGGCAGCAAAATACTGCTCATGGATTGCTCCCTGTACCAGCATCAACAATGGCCCGCGGAGCGTACCCGTAGGGCGAACGCGGAGCTTGAACCGGTAACGGCTGGATAGACAGTGGGGCTTTGCCTCCCTGGCTCATGAGCGATAGGCGCACGAACATCAACGTCTGGTTCTCTTCATTCTGCGGCGCATGCACGGGCACTTCCAAACTCAGCGGGAAATCGGTGTAGTCCATATTCGGTTGGCGTTGTGTCGATACGTGCGCCCCCATTAAGCGCAACAAAGACCATGGCCCCTGGTATTGCCATTCAGCTTCGAGTCCGCTTACACGAAGGTCAGCCTGAAGCGGATCGTTAACCGGTTGTTGGGTCCCGCTTTTAGCCCAACGCAGCATCAGGCTGATCGGCTGACCCACGTTCCAATGCAACACTTGCTGCTCTTCGCCGGGGTAGCCAATACCCTGATTGCCGGCGCCCAAAGTCCAGGCAATCACTTGGTCGGCGCCATGTTCACTGTCTCGATCGGTGCGCCAGCGGACCTCCATATCTATCCCCACCAGGCCAGCCTTGTCACGCAGCAACATCGCTCCCAGCCACGGACGAGCCTGCTTCAGGCGTTCGAGAAACTCGTTGGCCGCCAGTCGATCATGAGGAGCACTGCTTTTGAGTCCGTCCTGTGCCTGCGATAAATGGGCGTCGATCAAGCTCAGGAAATGCTGAACCCGAGCGGGATCGGCGTCTTTGGCCCGCAGGTCGGTGGAGAACGGAAAGCGTCCCGCAAGGTATTGATTGAAGTAACCGGCCAAGGCGTTCCAGGCAGCCGAGGCTTGTTGTTGCTGCAACGCTTTGCAGCGTTGGAGGGCGCCTTGTTGCAGGCCAAGCCAGCGCTGGGTCAATTGCCCTGCCGCCGTCGGCGCAGACGCCGACAACAAGATGCTCATACAGCTGCTGTCATCCATGTCATTGAAGTCGCGGCTGAGCAACTGGGTAATTAGCGCCGGAGAACTGGTTGGGTTCTGCGCCTTGTATTTGATCATTTCTTCGTTCATGGAACCAAAGTGATTGACCATTTCAACCTCTCCTAACGGGAGGTTGTGCGTCTGAGTCTGAAGCCATTGCAGTGCCGGTCCGTGCTGTTCGGTAATGGCAGAGATAACCGTGAACTGTTGATCCAGACTGCGCTTGAGATCCTGAGCGTCGGTGGCGCGGAACAATAGCAGACCAAAATTCTTCGACCCGTCCCACTCACTGATATCGGCCCGGTTGCTGAATAACGGCTGCTCCATGATCGAATTATCCGCCATCGTCACATCCGCAAGCGCAACCCGGTTAAGGTAATTCTGCAGGCTGATGGCAAGATCAGGACGACGTAGCTCAATGAATGCTGCGTGCAGCGCCAGCGCCTGATCGGTTCTGACATCGAACACCGGAACGTTTTCCTGGTCGGGCTGGACCACACGACTTCGCAGGCTAAGCACCATGGACTCGGCTGCCGTCTGCTCGGCGGCGCCGAGCATTGCCTGTCGGTAAATGGGCGGAATGCTCGACAAGGCTTCGTGAGCATAAAGCTTGTAGCTGTCGTAATAGCCTAAGGCGACGCTCAAGCTTTCGTTATCCACTTGCTGGATCTGCTCGGATTCAGCAGGGCCCCGTCTGCGTAAGGCCCGCGCCACGAAGTTGCGTTTAAGCAGTAGAGCGACCGCGGTGTGCAGTTCGGTAATGCGATCCTGCAACGCCAACTGCCCCCCGCCGCCCTGCACCAAGAGGTTGCTGCCGGCTGCCCCCTGCGCGATAAACTGAACTTTGAAGCTGTGCTGCATCTCCGCAGCCTGGCTTTCTATTTCTTCCGCCACCAGCGGGCCAAGAAGTTTGCTTTGCTTGGCGCGTTCTATCAACTCAACATATCCCGGCACCAATTCCTGACCCTTGCCGCGACTCCACGTCGAGTTGGTCAGGTCGACCGCTGCCTGTAAATCGTCAATCAGCGTATTTAGGCTTTCCAGCTCTTGAAGGCTGTTTTCCGAATTCGACTCCAAGTGTTGCAAATTCAGCTTGAGAGACTCGGCCGACTTTTCGAAGTTATCCACTCGGAAGTAATGCCCCAACCACCTTTCCAAGAGTTTGGTGAAATGCATGGCAATCAGTTTGCGGTCGGCGGGGGTGCCCATTGGTTCTAACGGCGACAAACTTTTTTCGACTAACAGACGGTTATAAAATGCCACACGATGCAAGGTGCCCACATTGAGGTTCAAGCCTAGCGCGCTGTTGCTTAACGGCACTAAATCGTCCAACGGCGTCCTCTGGTTGGTCATCGCCTGAGTGTATAGCTGGCTTAGGTGTTCCAGATGTATCGACCGTGCCACTATCTCCTCTGCCCGCAGGTAGCTGTGCCATTGAGCGGGATCGTCACCATCTTTACCGGAAAGCCGCCGGGCTTCGGTAATCGCCAGCAGGTCCCTCAGTTCAGCCTTTAGCAAATCATGCAGCGGTTGTCGCATGTGGCTCATAAAAGTGTGTTGCAAGACCAGATCCAGACGATCGTCCAACGATGAAAACCACGACGTCGGATAGACCACAGCTGTGAAATGCCAGCGCGGGGCGTTTTCCAGGACGGACCAAAAGCTCTGCACATTGCGTCGGGTCACATCAAGGCGGTCGGTCTCATCGCTGACCACGCCATAATCTCGCTGGGAATCCTGTAGCAACCGGGACAGCTGATCGGCGTCCGCCACCGAATGGCGCCATACCCACAGCATGACTAACGTCCATAGCACGCCAACGATCACCACTACCACGCCGGCAATACGCTGCCAGCGCTGGCGCAGTTGCAGCAGGCGCGGAACAGGTCGTCCCAGGCCGCGCTCGGCGTTTATCCGGAGGCGCCAAAGTTGCTGCGTAAACACGCTGTGCATAGCGGGTGCATCGAAGGCCGAAAGTGCATCATCCCCCGCTGCCGTCTGGCCTGAGGTACCGGTGAAATACAGCCCGCGAAATACGGCGGCCTCACCTTGGGAGTTGCCCTGAAAAACCGGTTCCAACAGCATTTGCAGATTGCGCCGCAGGCCCTCGAAACCCTCCGGCAGGAAACTCAGGTCATCCGTCAAATGTCCCGACAGTGCGCCGATCTGAATCGAGGCCTCCGACAGAGCTTGAATCACCTGATCAAGGGCGATATCGCTCCACTGCGATTCCCACACAGCATCAGGAGAATATGGCGAGGACCAACCGAGCATCTGTTGCTGGGCATCCTCAGGTAACGCAGCGACCAAGTCCTGAAACCCAGGGACTTCGTTCATGCCGTTGACCACCACATACACCGGCAGGCTTAAGCCCAGACGCTGCAAAAGATCAACGAAGCGCCGCCGTGCGGATAATCCCAATGCCGCAGCCCGATCCGTGTCCAGCAGATCGGCGGCAGACACATTCCAAATCACCGCATCCAACGGTCGGCGCGAACGTATACGCAGGAACAGGCCGAGCAGACTCCACCAGCCGCTACCCTGTAGCTTCATGCCTTCGTCGGGCAAGAACACTGACTGCGGCACAACCAACACCGCGCCTTCAGGATCCGACCACCAACGGCCGAACCAGGCGGGCTTGCCCGCCGGTGAAAGACTCCAACTGGTGCACAACTGCGAGCCTTGAGGCTCATCGCCGACCATCATCAGCCAAGGGGTCTGATAGTGGTCGCGCACACCCTGCTCCTGCTCCATTTGGCGCACGGCAAAATAAAAACTGCGAATCGCCGCACCGCTGCGATTGCGCAGCCACCAGATGCACAACAGCAATATCAGCAACACCAGAATGACGCCGACCACCCAGCCCAGCATGGAGACCGTCATACGCCCTGATCCTCGGCCACGAACGGAATCGCCAGGTCGAGCACTGGCTCCAGTTCTTGGTTGATGTCACGCCAAAACAGATGACCGACGCCGACCAGCAACAACGAAAATGCCAGAATCACCAAGCCAAGCCGCCAGCCATCCGGCAAAGATCTGCGCACCGCCAATTGGCGTGGCGTGACGTCGGCGGGCTCAGACAACAGCCGGCTGACGTTGGCATAGCCGGGGTCACGATGACGGGTGAAGATGAACAGCGCGTGACGCCATTTTTCATGCAGCGCCTGACCGCGCTCGTCGCGCAAGCGCCCATGAAATCCCATGATCAGGCACAGCAAATAGACGTTACCCAGATCGCGGCTAGTCGGCGCCTGCTCGTCGAGCAAGCGCTTGATTTCCAGCGGCAGCCGCTGCCCGGCCTGTCGGCTGGAATACAGCCGCGATTCGAGCGGTTTTTCTTGCCAGACCGTCTGCCCGGGCCAGTCAGCGTACAGCAGGGTTTCATCCACCAGCGCGACAAAAGCGTAGACCATCGCCTTAAGTTGCAACGTGGCGGAATCACCGACGCTGGCAAATGCGTTGCGCCACAATCGACGGGTGATCCGCGTCGAGAGTTCGACGACGCTGTCCACCAGTTTTGCGGTGTCTTCAACGGTTTTGTCCAGCTCTTTCCAGGCGTTCAACCACTCCTGCCAAGCCTGACGAAAAGCGCTACTCAATGGTGCTTCCTGCATCGCGCGTAACCGCGAGACGGCATTCCCTTCAGGCATACAACTTCCTTATCCTACTCAGCGACTTGATGGGTATTGTCGATTAACAGAACAACTTGCCAAGGGCTAACCGCACCACCGGCGACCGGCGAAACGATGTGCAACGGCTGCGCCGGATCGAACCATTGGCCGTTTGCCTGAATGACAAATAACCGGGTGTCGTCGCCGACGCTGTAAGCCACTTGTTCTTGGCGGCTCATGGCCTGATGCGCCAGGCCACTCATGCGTTGACGCGCCAACACCGGGATATGCACACCAGACGCGATAATTGCCCGCCCCAGCCACTCAACCGCAGCCTGTTCCAGAACACCGGCCGGCATGCGCAGGCCGATGACCAGGCGCTGGCGAGGTTGCAGATCCGGCAGTTGAATGGAAAAAACCTGCTCTGCCTGTTCGAAAGGCAGGCTGCGAAAGCCGACCCGCACCTGCTCCAGCGTGCGTTCCAGCCATGTCAGTACTTCGTCATAACCGCGATTCAGATCGAGAAAGTCCAGTGGCGCGTAGGCCGGGACACCCGCAATCGGGTCCAGCGCCGACCAGCAGCCAGCCATGCCAAGCAACAGACCGTGCAGCGCTTGAGGCACCGCGATACGACTGTTGAGCGCACCTTCCACCTCCGGTAACCTGGCCCACAGCGCGGCCGACTGACGGCGAACTTCTGTCGCATCGTCCTGGTTGCCCGCCTGTTGCGCCTGCCGCAAGCGACCGGCAAGAAACATGCATTTTTCCCTGGTTTGCACACACAGGGCTGCGACTCTGCGACCCAATAGGGATTCAGGCAGAATGCGCGGCGTTGGCGCCACAAAAGGCAACTGAACGAAACCGCCGCCTTCTTTGCGCAACCGCAGTAACGGCAAGCAGATAGAGTCAGCGCGGTTGGCTTCAGTAACCAGCCGCGGATTGGGACGCCATACACTGATCGATTCAGGATGTTCGCCACTGGCAAGGTCGGGGATCGCATCGCCAAGCGCCGATTGCAACCGGCCTTTGAGCGGCAGCAATTGCCCGGCCCGCCATAAAGGACTGATCGCCAGGTACACCGTCACGGTCAACGTTGGTGAGACTGCGACATCCTCCACAATATCCAGCTCGACCATTGGCCCGACACCCGCACGAATATTCAATACCAGGCCATCGGGCAATGTAGCGTCCAACGCGAGAACTCGAACCTGCCCGGCAAATAACGCCGAGGGATCAAATTCAACGGACGAAACGCCCCAATACCAAGGGTTGGCCGCGAGGGCGAGATGAGCGGCCATGGCCTCGGCGCGCAAACCCTGCAACTGAAAATGCTGGGGCAGCAACTGCATGCCTTCGTGCCAGCAAACCGCATCAGGTAGCAATCTCATAGATTCCCTTCACATCCGGTGATACGCCTGTCTGGTCTCTGAATTGAGACCTAAAATTCAGTGCGCGTTTTCGTCGAGTAGTGTCATGTCCCGGCTATCGAACTTCAGCCAAATCTTGCGTTCTCCTTCCAATCGCAGCCGATGAGGACCGGGATTGTTGTAGTTGGCAAACACCAAAAGGCCCACGGCCGGTTTGCCGTCCAGAGGAAAAATTCCTGACTCGATCAACTGCCCTGGCACCAACTCCAGGCCCCATACGGAGATGTGCTGACGGAAGTCGCGCTGAAACTGATTGCGCTCAGCAAACCATTGTTTTGCAGTCAAACCTGACAACTGCTTGAGCAACTCCACATCGTTGACCGCGATAAAATCCACAGCGACAGGCGAGTCGTCGTTGGCCTGCAACGCCACGTCCAGGACAAGGCCATCAACGTTTACTTTGGGCGCAAAAAAGAAGCACCCCGAGAGCACGATTATTGTCAGCAGCACTGCAGAGCATTTAAAAAAATTGAACTGTTTTTCGTTCATATTTGTCCAAGGCAAATTTTTTATCTTGCTTTTCAGCGGTCCTGTTATAGCATCCAAGGCAATTCGCCACCACGAGGAATTGAATGGATCGTAGAAAAAGCCGCCCTCGGGTTGGCGGTTCCTACGCTCTGGCAAGGGAATGCGATCAGTGGGAAACCGTTGCCTAGCGCCCGCCTTCTGCAACGGAGTCAGCCACCATGGCCGAGAGTACTCAGCACAAGCTAGACAGGGTTCGCCCTCCTCGTGTTCAGATCACATACGACGTAGAAATCGGTAACGCCATCGAGAAAAAAGAGTTGCCTTTAGTGGTCGGTATCCTCGCCGATCTGTCTGGGAACCCTGTAAGCCCCCTGCCTAAGTTGATTGATCGGCGCTTTATCGAGATCGATCGTGACAACTTCAACGACGTCCTCAAATCAATCGGTCCGCGCACCACGCTTCAGGTCGATAACACCCTCACGGGTGACGGCAGCAAGCTCAACGTTGAATTGAAATTTGAGCACATCGACGACTTCGACCCCATCAATGTGGTCAAGCATGTGGCGCCTCTGAGTCGACTGTTCAAAGCCCGCCAACACCTTCGCGACCTGCTCACCAAGCTCGATGGCAACGACGATTTGGACAAGCTTCTACGCGATGTCGTGGCTAACACCGAAGGCTTGCAAGAGATCAAATCAGCACATCCGGAAAGCGCACCGGTAGCGGCCCCCGACGCCGATGCTTTGGCACCGGCCGAACCGACCGAACCGCAAGCCTGATAGCCAACCCATTCGCGGAGGATAAACCATGGCCGAGTCATCCAGTGCTGAGAGCCAAACCAGCGCAACTACCACTCAAACGTTGACACTGCTCGACCGGATCATCGCCGAAGGGCGCATGGCCCACGATGACAGTCAGCAAGACTATGCCCGGGAAATGCTGGCCGAGTTCGCCACTCAAGTTCTCGATGAAGGCATGGTGGTCAATAAAGACACCGTCGCTATGATCAACGACCGCATCAGCCAGATCGATTCGCTCATTAGCAACCAGCTAAACCAGATCCTTCATCATCCGGATATGCAAAAGCTCGAAGCTTCGTGGCGTGGTCTGCATCAACTGGTTCAGAACACCGAAACCAGTACCCGATTGAAACTGCGTTTGCTCAATGTGTCGCAGAAAGATCTGCAGACTGACCTTGAAAAGGCCGTCGAATTCGACCAGAGCGCGCTGTTCAAGAAAATCTACGAAGAAGAGTACGGCACCTTCGGCGGTCATCCGTTCAGCGTGCTGGTGGGCGACTATACGTTCGGCCGCCATCCGCAGGACATCGGTCTGCTGGAGAAACTGTCCAACGTCGCGGCCGCCGCTCACGCGCCGTTCATTGCAGCAGCCAGCCCGCGTCTGTTCGACATGAGCAGCTTCATGGAAATGGCCGTACCGCGTGATTTGGCGAAGATTTTCGAAAGCCAGGAATTGATCAAGTGGCGTTCGTTCCGCGAAAGCGAAGATTCGCGCTACGTGTCACTGGTTCTGCCCAACTACCTGCTGCGCCTGCCCTACGGCCCGGATACCAATCCTGTTGAAGGCATGAACTTCGTAGAAGACGTCAACGGCACCGACCACAGCAAATACCTGTGGGGCAACGCAGCCTGGGCCCTGTCCCAACGCATCACCGAGGCCTACGCCAAGTTCGGCTGGTGCGCGGCGATTCGGGGTGCTGAAGGTGGTGGCGCGGTGGAAGGTTTGCCCGCGCATACATTCCGCACCAGCTCGGGTGATTTGTCGCTCAAGTGCCCGACCGAAGTGGCGATCACTGACCGTCGTGAGAAAGAACTGAACGACTTGGGCTTCATCTCCCTTTGCCACAAGAAAAATACCGATGTCGCGGTGTTCTTTGGCGGGCAGACCACCAACAAGCCCAAGACGTACAACACCAACGAAGCCAACGCCAACGCTCGAATTTCGGCAATGCTGCCGTACGTGCTGGCCGCATCGCGTTTCGCGCATTACCTGAAAGTGATCATGCGCGACAAGATCGGCAGTTTCATGACCCGTGACAACGTTCAGACCTATCTGAACAACTGGATCGCGGATTACGTGCTGATCAACGACAACGCCCCGCAAGACATCAAGGCCCAGTACCCCTTGCGTGAAGCACGGGTCGATATCACCGAAGTGGCTGGCAAGCCGGGCGCCTATCGGGCCACGGTCTTCCTGCGTCCTCACTTCCAGCTTGAAGAACTGACCGCCTCGATTCGCTTGGTAGCTAATCTGCCGCCACCGGCAGCAGCCTGATATATCCCCCGCAGGCCTGGCCTGCGGGGGCTTCTTGTGAATCTTTCTTTTTTCTAATGGCAGGAGTTCTACGCGATGGATGCAATCATTCTTGATCTGGGCGATGACATCAAAGGCGACAGCATGCTGGAAGGCTTCACCGATAAAATCGAGATCATGTCTTACAGCCACAACGTCGCTATGCAAGTTACCAACGACGTCAGCAACTCCGAGCGTACCTCCGGCAAGCCGCACATCGGCGAGTTCACCCTGACCAAGTTCGTGGACAGCTCCACGCCCAACCTGAACAGCTACTGCTGCGCCGGTAAACCCATCGCGACAGCCACGATCACCATCGGCCGTAACGCCTCCGAAGGCAGTGGCCAGATCATGCCGTTCATTGTCTACACCCTGAGCAACGTAGTGCTGTCAAACGTCAGCGTCAGCGGCGGTTCGGGCGGCAAACCGGTGGAGACCATTTCCTTGAACTTCACCAAGATCAAATGGGAGCTGACTGCGCAAAAAGACGATGGCACCAAAGAAGGCGTTGCAGGCACCAGTTGGGACTTGGCTGCCAACAAAGTTCCAGCTTAAGCCCGGTAATCCATCATGCCCGGTACAGGCATTCGTCCGCCGTTGTTCGAACGCCTAGCTTTCAGCGAGGAGGAATCGCAGCGCCCAAGGTTTCTCGACCGATATGCACTGGCAGAATCGGTCCGCAACGAATTGCTGCGATTGCTTAATACCCGCCGCGCGGCGAGCCCCATGACGTCGCCGCCGACGCTGCTGGATTACGGCATCGCTGATTGGACCGCCATGCAGGCCCAAAACAGTGATGACCGTCGCCGGATGACCAGAGAAATCCGCGCGGCGGTCACTCATTTTGAACCACGCTTGCACCTGCTGGATGTTGACGTCCAGCGCGTACCTGACCAACCACAACGGCTGAGCATTCGGCTCAGCGGTACGATTCGCCATGACAAGCAGCAATGGCCCGTGGCGTTCATTCTTGATAAATCCGCAGCAGGCGTGGAGGTGAATCATGAGCGACTCGATTGATCCGCAACTGCTCGACTATTACCAGCGCGAACTGACCTGGCTGCGCCACGCCGGCAGTGTGTTCGCCGACCGCTACCCTAAAGTTGCCCGCCGCCTGGAACTCTCTCCGGGAGAAAGCCAAGACCCGCATGTCGAACGCCTGCTCGAAGGTTTCGCCTTGCTTGCAGCACGCTTGCAACGCCGTCTCGATGACGATTACGCCGAATTCAGCGACGCCCTACTTGAACAGCTGTACCCACTGGCCATCAGGCCGCTGCCCTCGTGCTCCATTGTTCAGTTCGAACCAGACCCGAGCAAGGGCAACCTTGCCGCTGGCTATCAACTGCCGCGTGATACCCCGCTGTTCGTGACCACGACCAAGGGCGAGAGCATTCACTTTCGCACCAGCGCCGAAGTAACCCTGTGGCCGATTCAGATCAGCGAAGCCCTGGTGCTAAACGCTGAAGAAGCACAAGCCTTGACCGGCGTCGCACAGGCACGTTCGGCCCTGCGGTTGCGTTTGGATTGTCTAGGTGAAACACGGTGGTCCGAACTGAGCATCGCCCAGCTACGCCTGCACTTGAACGCCTCGCCAGTGGTGAATGCCGCGCTCTACGACCTGCTGGGCGCACATGCCATAAAGGTCTTGATTGGAGCGCCAGGCAGCTTGCCGCTGGTTCAGCAGCACGTGCCGAAAATCGTCGGTTTTGCCGCCAACGAAGCGTTGCTTCCCGAGGAAGATGGTGTCCATCCGGGCCTGCGTTTAATCGCTGAATATTTTGCCTTCCCGGAAAAATTCAGCTTCTTTGATATCGCCTTGAGCCCAGAGGACATCGACGGTAACGCGCTGTACTTGTACATCGTTTTCGACCAAGCCCCGCAGAGCCGTCTGCACCTTCAGGCCAGCGACATCGCTTTGGGCTGCACCCCAGCGATCAACCTGTTCCCGCGTACGTCCGAGCCGTTGCGCCCGGATGGCACTCAGAGCGAATACCGCCTGATCGCTGACAGCCATCGGGAAAACAGCGTCGAGATTCATAGTATCTGCGGGATGCGCGCCACCTCCGCTCAAGGCGTACGACAAGTGCCCGCGTATTACGGCAGTCAGCACAACGCTGGCGATAACCACCTGTATTGGCATGCTCGGCGCATCAACGGACTAACACCCAACCGCCTCGGCAGCGATATGTTGCTCAGTGTGGTGGACACCCGTTTCAACCCACTGGCCGACGCGCCGAATTACAGCCTGACCGCAGAACTGTTGTGCACCAACCGTCATTTGGCCCAGAGCTTGAGTGCCGGAACCGCGCTCAGTTTCGAACGGCCAGGACCGATTGCCCGAGCCACATTGATCAACCCGCCTAGCTCACAAAGCTCACCCAAATTGGGGGGCGAATCACGCTGGCAGTTAGTGTCACAGCTGACGCTTAACCACCTGTCATTGGTGGAAGGTCCCAAGGCGCTCGAAGCGCTCAAAGAAATTCTCAGCCTGCACAACCTGCGGGACGAGGCCAGTGCCCGTCGGCAAATAGACGGCTTGTTGCAATTGGGCTGTGAGCGGGTGGTCGCGCAGATTGGCGACGACGCCTGGCGCGGCTGGCGTAATGGGCTTGAGGTCAGCCTGCACCTGGACCCTGAACATTTTGTCGGCAATAGCGCGGTGCTGTTTTCGGCAGTGCTGGCGCAGTTTTTCTCACTCTATGCCACGGCCAACCGCTTTGTGCGCACGGTTCTGGTCGACTCAGGCAAGGAGGTCAAGACGTGGAAACCCCAAGCCGGCATGCCCCTGTCCCTCTAAGCGAACACCTGCGAAGCAACCCGCAAGCCTTTGAATTACTCCAGGCGCTGTTGGTGCTTGAGCGCGAACACCCGCAAGCCGTTCCATTGGGGGGCGGCACTGCGCCACAAGCCGAAGCCATTCGCTTGCGCGGTCCGCTGACACCGGTTTTCGCTTCCAGCCAGATTGAAAGTTTGACCCAGGAAGACGGGCAAAAGGCGGTGCTAACTACCCCGGTGTTTGGTCTCGGCGGTCCCGATGGACCATTACCCTATGCGTTCCAGGAGTGGCTGCAACAACGCGCGCGGGCCAAAGATCATGCGCCCGCCGAATTCCTCGACATGTTTCAGCATCGCTTGCTCAGCCTGCTGTATCGCGTGTTGCGCAAACATCGAGTTGCCGTTGGATTTGCCGTGCCCGCCGCGACGCCAGTACACGCCCAGTTGCGAGCATTGACCGGCCTGTTACCCAAGGCCTTGCAAGAACGCCAAGCCGTGCCGGACGCCGCCGCTTTGGCCCGTAGCGCGCTGTTTGCCGGAGGACGCCGCTCCATCGCTGGTTTCGCGTCCATCGTTCGACAGCACTTCAGTCTGCCGGTGCAGATCAGCGCTTACGAAGGAGCCTGGCGCAGCATTCCTGCGGCCAGTCGCAGTGTTTTGAAACGCGGCGCACGTAACTTGAAACTTGGCAGTACCGCCATCGCGGGCACCTGGGTGTGGGACGAGCACGCAGGCATTCGCTTGACTATCGGACCGCTGCAGGCGGAGCTAGCCAGACGCCTGCTGCCCAACGGCGAGGCGCATCTGTCCTTAGCCAGCCTAGCCGCGCTGTACTTCGGTCCTGATCTGGACTGTGCTTTGACTTTGCTGGTGTCCGGCGCAGAACCAATGGTCCTCGACCGCCACAACCCACCGACACTGAACTGGAACGGCGGCCTGCTGTTTCAACCCAATCAGGATGTGCAGCGCATTGACACGCAGCTGCGCCAAACGGAGATGGCTTGAACATGGAACTCGGTAGCCTGATCGCCCGCCTCAATGCTGACAGCCGCCGTGCGCTGGAACGCGCGGCGCAACGCTGCCTGCAACGCGGCCACCACTACGTTGAAATCGAGCACTTGCTACTTGAGCTGGTAGACATCGAAGGCGGTGACTTCGCCTGCTTGTTGCCGCGCTTCGGCCTGGAACGTGATGCACTGGCGGCGGAGATTAACCGAGCGCTGGAGCTGTTCAAGTCCGGCAGCACCCGCACCCCGGCGCTGTCCGCGCACACCATTGGTTTGCTGGAAGACACCGTGGTGCAAGCCAGCGTAATTGGGCTACCCAGTATTCGTTCTGGCTTGCTGCTGCTGGCCCTGCTGGACCGCGATGAGCGCCGCAGTCTGCTGCTTAACAGCGCCTCTTCGCTGTTACGCATCCCTCGCGACACCTTGCGCAGCAATCTGCAGGAATGGACGGTGCCCTCGCGGGAGCACGTTGCCATTGCGGCCCTGAATCAACCTGATAAAGCGGCTGCGAAAGCGACGCCCAACGCCTTCCTGGATCAGTACACCCAAGACCTCACCGCCGACGCCCATGCCGGTCGCATCGACCCGATTGTTGGGCGTGACGGCGAAATTCGCCAATGCATCGACATTCTGCTGCGGCGGCGTCAGAACAATCCGATTCTGGTGGGCGCACCCGGCGTCGGCAAAACTGCTGTGGTCGAAGGTTTGGCGTTACGCATTGCTGCCGGTGACGTACCACCGTCGTTGCAGGACGTCAGCCTGCGTGTGCTCGACCTTGGCTTGTTGCAAGCCGGTGCCGGGGTCAAAGGCGAATTTGAACAGCGTCTTAAAGGCGTGATTGACGCAGTGCGCAGTGCGGAAAAACCGATCATTTTGTTCATCGACGAAGCCCACACCCTGATCGGTGCGGGCGGCGCGGAAGGAGGCAGCGACGCGGCCAACCTGCTGAAACCGGCCCTGGCCCGTGGCGAGCTGCGCACCTTAGCCGCCACCACCTGGATGGAGTACAAAAAATACTTCGAGAAAGACCCGGCCCTGGCCCGGCGCTTCCAGTTAGTACAGGTCGAAGAACCGGACGAAGCCACTGCCGTGGAAATGCTGCGCGGCGTGGCGACCAAACTCGAACAGCACCACGGCGTGCAGGTTCTCGATGCGGCAATTCACGACGCGGTGAAACTCTCCCATCGCTACATCTCTGGTCGGCAACTGCCGGACAAAGCCATCAGCGTGCTCGACACCGCCTGCGCCCGCGTCGCCCTCGGCCAACACGACGTGCCACCGCCGCTGGAAAGCCTGCGCCACCGCCAGCAAAGCCTCAAAGAAGAAGTCGAACGATTGCGCCGTGAGCAAGCCACGGGGCTTGATCACCGTGAGCGCATCACGTTGTTGGAGAACGAGTCCGTCACCAATGTGCAGGCGATTCGCGAGCTGGAAATTCGCTGGAACGAAGAACGAGTTGCCGTTCGAGAACTGCTGGAAACCCGCCGCGAACTGTTAGCGTTGAGCGAACTCGCCGACAGCGACAAACCGGACGAAGGTACCGACAGCCGCATCGACTACTTGGCATCTGAACTTGTGCGTCTGGAAGCTGGACTGGACGCCATTCGCCAAGACGATCCGTTGGTGCCGGAGCAAGTCGACTCGAAAACCGTCGCTGCGGTCATCGCGGGCTGGACCGGTATCCCGGTCGGCAAAATGCTCGCCGACGAAGCCCATGCCGTGCGCACCCTCGGTCAACGTATGGGTCAGCGTGTCATGGGCCAAAAAAACGCCTTGGGCACCATCGCCCAACGCCTGCAAGCCTACCGCGCCGGACTTACCGACCCGCAGAAACCTGTCGGCGTGCTCCTGCTCCTCGGCCCTACCGGCGTCGGCAAAACCGAAACCGCCTACGCCTTGGCCGATGCCTTGTACGGTGGCGAACGCAACCTGATCAGCATCAACCTTTCCGAATACCAGGAAGCCCACACCGTCAGCCAACTCAAAGGCGCCCCACCCGGTTACGTTGGCTACGGCAGCGGTGGTGTGCTCACCGAAGCTGTGCGGCGTAAACCGTATTCAGTGGTCCTGCTGGATGAAATCGAAAAGGCGCATCCAGATGTATTGGAGGCTTTCTACAACGTATTCGACAAAGGCGTGATGGAAGACGGCACAGGGTTGGTGGTGGATTTTAAAAACACAGTGATGTTGGCCACCAGCAACGTTGGGGCTGAGTTGATTCTCGACACACCGGCTTCGGAATTGGACGGTGATGCTTTTAATGAGGCGTTGCATAAGGTGTTGTTGCAAGCATTTAGGCCGGCGTTTCTGGCGCGGATGACGGTGGTGCCTTACCGGCCGCTGGATGAGGCGACGTTGGAAGGGATCGTGTTGGCCAAGCTGGAGACGTTACGCGGGAGGTATAAAGCGGCGACTGGGAAGCAGTTTGATTTTGATAATGGGGTTGTGAAGGCAGTATTGGCTAAATGCAGCGGGGCTGGGGCTAGGGATATTGAGAGTGTGTTAATGAAACAGGTGACAGGGAAGTTGGCTGAGTGGGTGTTGGAGTGAGACTAATCGAGGTTGTTAGCCGACGAGGACACCATACACGGCCTCCAAATATAAACAAAACTGACCAGGCTTGCCGCGAACTCACGCTAGCAAAATCTAAGTCATAGTATAGATACTTGCTATATTTTAATAATAACATTTGTCATTCATCGAGAGCATAAAATGGCCTTAACAGAAGAAGATAAATCAAACGTTAGAGAAGTGATTAACAACACCGCACCAGTAGAATTGAGGATGATTATAAACAACTTGAAAGTGGTACAAGCATCAGAATATTGGGCCAAAATCAACAATTTGAGCAATAACCCGTGGAAGGACCCAAAACCCAGTAATGAAAGGATTAAGCTAATAGGTGTTGAGCTGATAAAAGTTTTTGACGAAACCACTAACAGCTTTAGTAACGACTATAACAAGTTGTACTTATCTAGTATTTCTCGGTGGGGGGACAACAAAAATTCACCCCGGGAGCTGTCTGACCTTGATCGTGCAGCCAGAATTCTGTTAAAAAAGTTTCCTGAAGAAAAATGTATCGCTGTTTGTGCATCTCCTCACGACCCTTTAAAAATACTTGTTACATCCAATCCAAGCACCTTTAACCGTGTGGAATATAAATTTACAGAGCAAAATATCTCTGTCGTCATGGCGAATCTTTTGAATGATGAAAAACCATCAGTGGAAGAAAATAATGTAAATCGAAAAATATATAATAAACGCGAGACAGATCTGGATCCTGAAGTACGTTACTGGCGCTATATATATGACATCGATAATTTTTATGGTAGCGCGATACACAACAAGCTAAAATCATCAAGCAACATATTTCTCGTTAAGGGTGATTCACCTAACGTGCATGCGGAGTTGAGACTTCTGGAGTGGATGGAGTCCAACAATGAAGTTCTCCCACCAAGATTAGAAGAAGAAGAAGAAAAAAAAGAAAACGAGGCGCGCAATCCTCAAAAGACCCCCATTAACATCGGTGTATCTCTTCGTTGCTGCGGAAAATGTTCTGCGTTTATTGCTAAGTACCGAGTGAGCAAGAATGGTAAATATCTTCCATTTGTCAGAGGCAGTCACGGCGTTTTTGATCTCAGCGGCTGGGAGCTACCAGATACTCTTAGCGAACTCACCGGAACCCTAGGTATAGCTTTAAAGTTTTTTGAACGGACTTCACAAGAATCGGGAAAGTCGCAAATGACCCATGATGCTTCAGACACCGAAGATGATTGACGGTATCTTTTGGTAATCTAACCCTTGGTCGCTATTATATAATTAACCTTTTGACGGGCGTGCAAAATTTAATGGATAGTTACCACTACCGAGACTAATTGACTATTTTTTTTCTGGTCACTGCGAACGCAACAGGTAGATACTGAATGGTCCGACCATAAACACACGCAGTCTTAAGCTTTCTTAACCTTATAACCGGTTATAATATGAGACAGCCACTTGCCTTATACATCTTCCGCTGTTAAACGTTAGCTCTCTAACCTTATTTTTTATTAGAAATACAAGCGACGCACTATTAAAATAGGCAGACCGTAAACTCAAACGAGAACAAATAGCATCCAAATAATAGAGCAAGAATTTCTTTTTCCCGCTCCCATAATTATTCTATATTTCAATTTCAGAGTTGAGTGCAATAGATGCCCCGCACCACTGATCGCAACACGCACCTCTCTCTCACAGCGACCTCGCTTTCGGTGCTTCACGCCACGTCACTGTCGGGGGAAGAAGCGCTCAACGCGCTGAGCCATCACCTTCTGCACGGCCAGTGTGACGCCTCGTTGACGCTGACAACTGCCATCGCCACCCACGTCACCACGGCCCTACACAACGACGCCCAACGCCGCCCTATCGACACCCTGGTCGCCGAAATTCGCCAACTGCCCGCCGACCGCTATCAAGTTCTGCTCCGTCCTTGGCTGTGGTGGTTAACGCTCGCCAGCAACAACCGGGTTTTCCAAAACCTCGTCACCTCAGACATCGTCACGAAAATTTTCATCGCGCACGGTTTTAGTGATTACAAGCTGTCACTCACTGGCACTTACACGCCCCGCGAATATTGCGTGCAGTACGGCGAAAGCGATTTTTCCTTCGTCTCGCGGTTGCTGGAAGAAGAAGGGATTTTCTGGTTTTTTACCCACGAGGACGGTAAACACACGCTGGTGCTGGCAGACAGCAACGACGCATTTCCGGCGATCCCCAACGGCCCGGCAGTGAAGTACCTCGGCCAAAAAATCGGTGAGCGGGAGTTGCACGGGATTCGTTCCGGGCAGGTGGTGTTACAGGCCGTTTCCGGAGTGTACTCGGCGACGGATTATGCGTTTGCCACGCCGGCCACTTCGCTCTACAGCCAGGCCGCCGCCATGGCTGGGCCGTTGTCGATGTATGAGCATCCGGGCGGTTACATCGTCAAGGCGACAGGTGATGCGTTGACCAAGCTACGGGTCGATGGCTTGCGCAGTCAGGAGAAACGTTTCGTAGGTGAAAGCGATTGCCGCTGGTTGGTGCCGGGCCACTATTTTACTCTGGCGGGACATGACGATACGACGCTGAACATCGACTGGGTGGTTACTTCGATTTCCTATGAAGTCAGCCATGACCACTATCGTAATCGCTTCGAAGCTATTCCCAAGGCCACGACATATCGACCGGGACGTGTGACGCCGAAACCGCGCATGCACACCCAAACCGCGGTTGTGGTCGGCAAGGCCGGCGAAGAAATATGGACCGACCAGTACGGTCGGATCAAGATCCAATTCCCTTGGGATCGGGACGGCAAGAACGACGAAACCAGCTCCTGCTGGGTCCGCGTGGTACTGCCGTGGAGCGGTAAAGGTTTCGGCATGCAGTTCGTGCCGCGTATTGGCCAGGAAGTAATCGTGACCTTTATCGACGGCGATCCAGATCGACCGCTGGTGACCGGCTGCGTGTACAACGGCGACAACGCCCTGCCCTATGCCCTGCCCGCGAATCAGACCCAATCCGGGATCAAAACTCAATCGTCCAAGGGCGGTGGTGGTTTCAACGAGTTGCGATTTGAGGACAAAAAAGACGCCGAGGAATTGTTCATCCAAGCGCAGAAGGACTTCAAAACCAACGTACTCAACGACACCACGGTCACCGTCGGCCACGATGAAACACTGACGGTACAGAACGCCCGCACCCGCACGGTGAAAGAAGGTGATGAAACCGTCACCCTGGAAAAGGGCAAGCGCAGCGTCACGATTCAGACCGGCAGCGACACGCTGGATGTGAAAGACACCCGTACTCTCACGGTCGGAGGCGACCAGACCCACAGCACTGGCGGCAATTACACGGACAAAGTCACGGGCAATTACAGCCTGACGGTGGACGGCAACCTGACCATCAAAGTCAGCGGCACCCTCACCCTGCAGAGCGGCGGCAGTTTTAGCATCAAAAGTGGTGCCGATCTGGCCTCCGTGGCCAGCACGTCTATCAGCCAGAAAGCCGGGACTTCATTGAGCAATCAGGCCGGTACTTCACTGGAAAACAAGGCAGGCACTAGCATGACCAACGATGCCGGAATCAGCCTAACCAACAAAGGCGGCGCCTCGCAGACGGTGGACGGCGGGGGCGTGCTGACCATCAAAGGCGGAATGGTGATGGTCAATTGAAGCCAATAAATGTGGCGAAAACCCAGGTTGTTGACGTGGTCAGCGGCGATGCGCACTTGACGGGTCAATTATGCGAGGGGCAGTTGCAAGGTCTGTTGCGTATCGACGAACACAACCGCCCGCTGGCAAACCTCAGTTACAGCGAGGGGCAGTTACAGGGCATGAGCCAGACCTATCACCCCAACGGCCGAGTGTCTGCGCAGTTACCTTATGTGGCAGACAAGCTACACGGCGTGGCCACCTATTATTCAGCCGAGGGGCAATTGCAGCGTAAGGCAGGTTATCGCAAGGGGTTGCTGCATGGCGAGGCCAGTATTCATTACCCGGACGGGCAAATGGCTGAGCGCGAACAATATCGGGACGGGGTAAAGGATGGCTTGTATGAACGTTTCCATAACAACGGCGCGATCGCGTTAAAAGCGCGTTACTTTAACGGCCTGCTGCTCGACTTAGGGCAACAATTCGCGCAAGACGGTCGACCGCTTGATAGCAAAGGCAAGCCCATCTCACGGCTGCGCTGGTGGTGGATGAACACGGCCTCGCCCGCAGAAGGTTAAGGCGTCATGTGAAATTCAAGGGATGAGCATCTGCACCTGCCCAGGCATCACCACCTTGATCACCCCGGCCCAGGTGCACATCAACATGCTGTTGGCATCCAGTGCCGGCATTTTCCCCAGCATCACTGTGGGCGCACCCGGAACCCAGGGTGCGGCTGTCACGGGGATGCACGGCATCGGTGTGAGAACACCCAACGCCGCAGCGGTTGCAGCAATAACCATCGGATTGGCGGCGCTCATGCACATGCCAAAGGTCGGGATATTAAGCATGGGAATGTGATCCATGATGTTCGCCGCCGGCATGCTACTGGTCATAACGCGGTTGATCGGCAGCACGTTAAGCGCTGCCGGGGCGGCGCCGAAGCTGCATTGCAAGATGGCGCCTGAACAGACTTGGGGGCATGACATTGTGTTGTCTCGAGCATGACGATATGGGAGTGCGTTAATTTAGACTCACTGACTTGACCTGATCAAGGTTCTCGCACCCTATGGGTGACTGAAACCATCGAAATTGTATAACTGCGGCTGCTAATCCAGCTTTCGTTCCCTGTTCATTCAGCAACATTGGCGACTAGCGCTTCAAAATATATCTTGTTGTAACGAGTCACCAGATCGCTGTCTGGCCACCGGGGCTAATCTAAGGAGTTCTGAAAAGGGTTCCAAATCTGTTGAAAGACCTCCATCACACAGTTTGAAATCGCAGGCCCAGAAATTCTTGCAGCAATTACGAGAACGACTGGCCAGAGTCGGTTTATCGCTCAATGCTTGGAAGACACGGCTGATTGAGTTTGGTCGTTTTGCTGGGAGAAATCGTAGCGATCGAGGCTTAGTTAAACCGGAGACGTTTGAGTTCCTAGGCTTCACACACTGTTGTCGGACCAACAGAAACGGTGACTTTCAAACTGCGTCTGACGGTCAAGAATCGAATGCGTGCAACGCTGCCGGTCATTCGTGACGAGCTGAAACGCCGAAGTCATGAATCCATCCGGGTTCAAGCGCAATGGCTTAACCAAGTGGTCAGCGGGTATTTCAATTACCACGCGGTGCCGGGAAGCTTGATACGTCTTGGCGGTTTTCGTTTAGCGGTGTGCCTTCTATGACGCCAGGGTCTCAAGCGACAGAGCCAGCGTAAACGGCTTCAGTGGCCAAGATACTTACCTCTTGCCGACCTCTACATACCTAGACCCAGAAATGCACACCCGTAGCGGAGGGTCGCTCCGCGTCACGTACCCAAGGCAGGTGCCGTATGCGGTAGTTCCGCGAATACGGATCTGTGCGGGGGCGGCAGGTAACTGCCGTCCCTACCGCGACCTCCGATTGTATGATCCGGACAATAGAAAAGAAATACATCGCCTTGAATGGTGGCTATGCGAGTCTAGGGAAAGGCCATCGAATCATCGACCGAAACTCCTGTTGCCAGAGCGTATCACGCTCCAAGGTTACACTGCGCGGAGCGAATCAATCGATGGATTGCCTGCGGACACGCTGCATTCAGTAACCCGTCGTCATCGATTTCCGATCCAGATTCCAAAGCGTGTTTTCTGAAAACCAGCATCACTGATCCCCTGAGTTAGGACCGTTACAGGTTGGGGCGGCGAGGCTAAGGACGGCGGGAAAAACTAGGCCTATGAACGTCAATTTATGAACAGTTACGTTAATATCGAGAGCATTAAGGCAGTAATCTCAGTCCTGTAGCTGCTCATGAACATCTGACATCGCCCACTTGTTAAATTAAATGCTATGTTAGAAATGTTCATAATGTCACCGGTACTCGTAAACCATAAAGTGCTCTGAAGTAAAAATAACCATAGATTCCCTCCCAACCGCCGAATCTGGACGAAGTACGCCTTAAACGCCGTTTGCTTCAAATTCCCGACGTCTTTTCCCCCTCTGTACGCCTCAGGCTGCATTTACTTCCAAACCTCACACATCTATTCGTTTGTGGGCCCCCATGCACATGTGCACCTTTGGTGCAATCACAGTTTAGGTAAACACCTTCGCTTTGGGCTTCGGGCTCCGGAAGGTGTGTTTATCAAACACATAAGAAGCAATGTGCTGACCCGCTGCTGCAATTGCTGATCCATCCCTTGCAACTAGATCAAATGCAGAGCGCCTGCTGTGAGCAGCCCTTGACCGTTCAAACAACTAGTTGACGTGTTCAAGTTCGCGTAATCAGAGCCACTTCAAGTCGTGCGTCACGACGAACCTTATCAGTATTTTCACGGATGATTGCCGGAATAAGGAAAGCATCTGAAAGTATATTTGGCGGGTCAGAGGTAGAGAACCTATCCATCTAGATCGCTAGCCGTCTAGAGCTGAAGATGCGTCCCCCAATTATCGCTCAATAGCGCATCCCATGACTTCATGCACAATCCGTCTAGGTCTATCCAAAAAAAGAGTGATCCCGTTCAATTTTTGATCTGTTTTTACTTTTGTTGGAATCAAAAACTAGCTTCGCCTGCGGTGCAAATAAACGGCCTTTCTAAGCCCTGCGGACTTGAAGCGCGGCGGTGGCCCAACCCCACCGAAATAACGCATCAGAACCACTTCCGAAAACCGAAAAAGACGAAGCTTTAAATCCATGCAATCGAGTCGATTGCTCAAAAGCATGCAAAAAAATCAGTAAGGAGTAAACCTGTGGAGATCCCTGCTTTTTCTTTTGTTCTCAAATATAACAACTCCGTTTTCAATTTTTGATTTCAAGGGGTGGGGAGAAATATATTTTTGCCATACGATACGTTGCGACATCCCTACATAGTTATTTCGTAAACGAGTATGGTTGTCTTTTTATCTTAAGGATGATCATGGCGAGGCACACACCTACTCTCACGCAAACGCACCTCGCTGTGCTAATCGATGCCGACAACGCTTCTGCTGCAATCGTAGAAGGACTGTTCGAGGAAATCGCCAAGTGGCGAAGAAAAAACGCCCAGACCGTTTGTTGCT
Source organism: Pseudomonas sp. 10S5 (assembly GCF_035019745.1). Classification (NCBI taxonomy): domain Bacteria; kingdom Pseudomonadati; phylum Pseudomonadota; class Gammaproteobacteria; order Pseudomonadales; family Pseudomonadaceae; genus Pseudomonas; species Pseudomonas sp. 10S5. Next base: position 18,650 of record NZ_JASJVL010000005.1, on the reverse strand, counting down.
GCATGCGACAAATTCGTCTATATCGAACTGCTGCGCGAAGATGTCTCCGTAGCTATAAATGGGGAACCTCCTCACGACACCGTGACGAGCGAAGCAGTTAAGCCTGGCCAACCCGTAGAGCCAAGAAAAAACCCAAAGCTCCTGTGAGTTTTATTGCTAAGGTCATGGACGATATCGCCGACGAGGATGGCTGGGCTCACCTAAGTGCGTTAGGTACCCACATCACAAAACTGAACCCCGGGTTTACCCCCGAACTCATGGCTACAAAAAGCTCAGCGACTTGATCAAAGTTGCCATTAAAAACAATGGAGAAAACGTCATTGACCAAGGAATCGTCGGATCCGCCTCAACTTTGTTTTCGAGCCCCTGTTGCTGAGGTTTTCGCAGCGGCTAAATACCTGGATGCGGCGGTAGATGCACACTTGCTTGGAAACACTGAACTCGCTTAACACTTGATTCGTGCGGCAGACATGGCCGAGGTGAGGCAGTGGACAGAGTCTCTGTGGGGCAAAGCGTGCCTCTATGTGAAACGACGCACAGTGTCCAACGCACCTCCGGTCGTGGATAAGACGACCACGATTGAACGATGGTTCTATAGTACCCGGCACGCATTAATGGCCTCCCTCTGGTCTACTCATGAGAGCACAAGTAGATCGCCAGCGAAGGTATGCCAAGTGATTGTAGATGAGACCCATGCCGGAGCTCTGCCCGACCTCTCGATAGGACAGATATAAAATAGCCCATCTTGATTTTGATTTCACATGATGAGGATCAAGTCCTACTCAGACGCGCCGATACTGATTTCGGGCAAGTTTGTTTAGTCCCCAATTATTCACTTCATTTAAAAACAACACGGAATGTAGCTCCAATGATGCGTTATACCCCGACTGTCATTTTGCAAAGAGTCGCTGCACTTCTTTGCTCTGTCACCCTCTTCGTTACGGCTGGATGTGTGATGATTCCCTATGAAACACCCGAGGCTAGAAATAATATTCAGCGAGATTTGAAGCTGAATCCAGGTGATATTCAAGCCGTGTCAGAGACCAATTGGTGCGCGCTAGGCTACGGTACCGAGCCCGTGTGCAAAATGACGCAAGGCTTAGGAGTTTTGACCAATAAAGGACTAATTTTGAGCGTCTATAAGAATAAAACCTACAAAGAGATAGGACGCGTCACTACTGAACAGGTCAATTGCGCGAAAACCGTGCTTGGTGGTGATGCTGAAGAACTATTCACGGTGTTTACTCAAAATTTTGGAGTCACCCTTGCACCTATCACCCCCGGTGGTCGATTGAACGTCCCCGCAAAAATCAAGTTCTTCAACTATCTGATGAGTCGAGGACAACCCGAATTCAAGGGCGCAGACGGTGCATTCGTTCGCAATACAGACAGGAAGCGGACAGTGGGAGGGATAGTGGCTGGTACATCCATTGCTTGGCACTTTCAGGAAGAAATATGGGAGGGTTTTAACCCCTGTCCTGTAGGTGCCTGACCGGCCAACTCACATATCAACCGGATGCGCACTTGGATCGCATGGCAGAGCAACCCGCTGCAAGAGCCCCTTGGCCATGGAAAGACATTGGCTTGAGAGTCTTGCGTTGTTACGCTGCTATGCGATCACCCTCGGGAAGTGCCCCATGTTAATGCCTGATTTCGAAGCTTTACCGTGCCGCGACCCAGATAACCAGCTTCGCAGAGGTCATGATAGGTCTCGCTCTAATCAGCAACGTTGAATCGACGGTATACAAAGGCGAGCCAACCGTTGTCGTCAAAAGGACAGCGTAACGATATAAATGGGCCCAGACATGAATGGCACTTACTTAACAGCTAACCCCTTGAGCTGAAAGCGAAAAACGAAGAGGGACTGGTCTTGGCCTGCGGTGATAGTTGCGAACACACGCCGACGACCAAGGACACAGCCCCAATGAATCGTAGACGTCAAACTCTCCAGCATCAACAGCAACGCCTTCATCGGCACGCTTCGAACTGTGATGCCTATGCTTTTTTCAATCTTCTCACTGCTCCCGAGCTGCTACAGCGCGTCGAGTCTGCACTGCCAGAATATCGGGAGCGCCTGTTTCCTCCGACTGAAACGCTGTCCATGGCTCCCGGGCGCCCGGTCGCGTTGAGGATCTCCGAGACCAACTCCCAGTCTGCATCGGAAATTGCGTATCGCTGTTGAGGATCGCTGGATGCTTGAGCAGATCGAGCGGACGGCGCTACCCTCAGATGCCTGGGTCAAGAAATTGGACAAGTTCAACCGTCTCTTCTTGCTGCCTCCAATCCATCCTCATGCACAGGAATATATGTGAACAACGAGCATCGCCCCCTTGTTAAATAACGTAGTAAATGCTGTTGCTTGTGGATTCGACGGTGCTTATGCTTCCCGGCCATTTGGCCATTCTTATAAGCCATATAGCTTCTCAATCCACGTTGCCTAAAGAGACTCACATGGACGTTGTCTAAGAAAAACCATTGGTTATCGAAAAGCCTATCGTTGCATTAGCGGCCCGCATTGGCTCTCTCGTTGCGGTCCCGATTCTCGCATCGATTTGCTATGCAGCGTTCTACCTTACCGGACTGGTTTACAGGCAGGTTTACCTTGATCGGCGTGTGTACGTAAATACCAAAGCTAAGGTCATTCCAATCAAGAATTACACAATCGAGACTTTGCCACCTAAAGACTATTTAGCGTTGACTGCTGCCGGTAAAATTGTTGGGTTTAGAAACATTAACTAGTCAACGGTGACAATCTTAACTCGAAGCCATAGAGATTAGAGAAATTAACGCCCTCCTCTGCCTTCGTTCACGTTGCGGGCGTGCGCTGTCAACTGGCGGGATTTTGTACCTGCTCGGTCGAAGACACGTTGCCCGGGCGACTTGCCTAAAAATGGCCAGTCCCGAATTGATTTGAATAGCTTGGTGGCGCCGCTTACGGTGGCGTGCGAACCAAACGTCACTCGTGCTGCGGCCCCACTAACAGTTTCGCCATCGTCCCTAAGCAGAACGGCGACCGCGCTCGATACCACGTTGGTTCAATTCTGGCGGGTGCGATCGAATGGGAAAATCAGGCCAGCGGAGTACGTCGACCCTGAGGGATTAGCCATGTGCCACCAGCGCCTCAAAAAAACCAATTACCCCATGTTCAGGAAACAGTGTTTATCGCAAATCTGCCTACTCAGTGTTACATCACTTCCTTAAGATCCGAGCCCCTGCAAAGGTGGCTGTAACTTCCAAACCAAACTCCAATCGATAACTACCGACAGGTAACGTTGGCGCGTCACGCTTGTTAATCATTCATAATAAATACGCTTTGGGGCAACTATGCACAGCAAATCACTGTCAGCCACGTTGGTGCTGACAAGCTTAATCGTGGGTCTTGGATTAACCGCAACCGCACGTGCAGATTTTGTCCAAGACAGTAAATTATCGCTGGGTATGCGTAACTTTTTTTTCAACTCTGATAACCACTCCGGTGGTGCAGATCAAAAAGAATGGGCGCAGGGGTTCAAGCTCGACTATATCTCAGGGTTTACTGAAGGCACTGTCGGTTTTGGCTTGGACGTTGAAGGTATGCTCGGTCTGCACCTTGATGGCGGCAAAGGCATGCACCCGGCGATAAATACTTTTACTCCGAGTAAAAGTGACGGTTCGGCGCAATCCACCTGGGCCAGTGCTGGTGCTACGGCCAAGGCGCGCGTCTCCAAGACTGAAATTCGTTATGGCAACACGCTGACCCCGGCCCTGCCGATCCTGATGGCCAACGATGGGCGCCTGCAGTTGCAGACCTTCGAGGGGGGCATGATCACCTCCAAGGAAATCGATAACCTGACGCTGACCGGTGGCCAGATCGAAGGCGTCAAAGGCCGCGCCTCGACCAACACCACCGGTTTATCAGTATCCGGCGCAACCCACGGCAGTAATAAATTCCGTTTTGCCGGAGGCGACTGGAAGGTCAGCAGTGACCTGACCCTGCAGTATTACTTCGCCAATATGGAGAACTTCTACTCGCAGAACTTCTTGGGACTGGTGCATGTGCTACCCATCACCGACGACTCTTCGTTCAAGACCGATCTGCGCTACTTCAAAAGCACCTCGGACGGACTCAACGGTGACGCAGGCTACAAGTTCAATAACAACGGTGGCTACGCGAAGAACAATGGCAAGGTGGACAACAACACCTGGAGCACGATGTTCACCTACTCCTTGGGCAACCAATCGCTGATGCTGGGTCGAACTCAGGTCTCTGACAACGGCGGTTTCGTCTGGAACAACGACGCCACCGAGACTAACAAGTACGGTAATAACGAAGGTGAAGGCGGCTATAGTTTTTATCTGTTCAACGACGCTACCGTCGGTAGTTTCGTCCGAGCGGGTGAGCACACCAACTTCGGCCAGTACAGCTATAACTTTGCCAGTCTTGGCATCTCCGGCCTGAAGGCGTCAATCAGCTATCTGCGAGGCGAAAATATCAAAGCAGTCGACGGCCAGGGGACCGATCAACACGAGTCGGAAATCGACACGCGCGTCGACTATGTTTTGCAAAACGGCCCTTTGAAAGGCTTTGGCACTACCCTGCGCCACGGTACTTACCATGCAGGAACCACTGGGGCTGCTAACCTGGATCAGACCCGATTGTTCTTCAACTACACGTACAATTTCTTCTGATTCAACACAGGGTCAAACCATTAGCAGGCAACTCACCAAACGTGATGGTCAAGTTTTTGGCATCACGCCTTTTCTCCGACCCGATCTATTAAATCATTCGAAATCAAGTGTGGCTGAGGGTCCTGGCCTTCAGCCACGTTCAAAAATGCTCGTCGCTCCTCCCCCGCCAATAAATTTCGCTTGGCCGTGTTCAAAAGAGGTGTTTCAGCCCGCAGTTTGAATTTAAAGAAGTCGGCTGCCATTTCCGCGAGGGTGCTCAAGGTTAACTCCTGACTAATGCGCCTTTCGGAGCACGTCGATGCGAAAATATGGATATAGGATTCAGCGCCAATTTCCAGTTGTTGAGGACGCTGGACCTGATCCGGTGCAACGATCAGACCATCGTCCAATCTAAGAACCTGCCATCTATCGGAGAGCTGAAGACTACGAAGCTTAACGTTTGATAATCCCTTTCTCCAACCTGATCTCAGGTCCGTTGCTCAAGCTAGCACCCACGGCGCGGCACCCATGATGGTAGAAATGGCTCGGCGCTCATTTGCCGCCAATGACATCAAGGAGCGTGCCGCTGCCACACCCGCGCGCATCGATGCTGTACGGGCACGATGGCGGACATCACACGAAAACAGAGCAGCCATTGCAAGTCGGTTTTATTCGGCATATCTTGTACAAAACCTATACAAGGTATGTATCAATGTATAACGCCGAGCAATGGCCACTGACACTCTACTTTGACGGTGAATGCCCGCTCTGCGCTCGAGAAATAAAGCTCCTGCGCCGACGTGCCATAGAGGCTCGACTGCTGTTGATTGACATCAGCAGCGAGGACTTCAATGCCAGCGCGCTGGGGTTCACTTTCGAGCAAATGCAGTCCTCACTTCATGCCAGCTTTGCCGATGGCAGATGGGTTACGGGTCTGGACGCTACCCTATGGAGCTGGCGAGCAGCCGGGTTGGGCATCTGGGCCACCCCACTGACATGGCGTGCGTTGCGACCGTTGTTTGAACTCGGCTACAGCCTGTTCTGCCGCCTACGCCCTCATTTGGCATGGCTGCCTCACCCTGATGGCGGCCGTCGCTGTCTCGACGACCGGTGCACGATACCGGAGCTAAATTCCGCGCCAAGCGCCCCGTCTGATGTAAAACGAAAACAGACCTAGTCCAGATGTTACAGGTGACGTTGCTTTCCAGCGTCGGTCTGCGGGAGAGACAGAAAAAATGACAGAATTCTTGCGGATGAATTCCCTTGGCGATGACTATCGAGTCTTAGTGATAGGCGCCAGCGGAGCACTTGGTTCGGCCTTTTGTGAATTGCTCAATCAGGATCCACGTTGCTCAGGGGTTCGAGAGTTGGGACGCAAAAGTTCTCCGCGGTTGGACCTGGAGGAACCTGAGAGTATCGCCAAGGCTGCAGCTGAATTGGCCAAAGAGGCGCCGTATCAGTTGATCTTGCATGCCGCAGGTTTGCTCCATCGTGGGGAAATAAAACCTGAAAAAAGTTATGGCGCTATTGAAGACGATGCGTTCAAGGCCGTATTTCAAGTGAATACGTTTGGCCCCGCTCTGGTGTTACGCCACTTCTTGCCATTGCTTGACCCTCATGGAGCAATGGCGCTGCTGTCTGCAAAGGTCGGGAGCATCAGCGATAACCGCTTGGGCGGTTGGTACGCCTATCGCGCGTCAAAGGCGGCGTTGAATATGCTGATTAAAACGGCCGCAATCGAACTGGCACGAACCCGCCCCCAGTCGCGCTTGCTGAGTCTCCATCCCGGTACGGTTATTTCGGACCTGTCCCAACCCTTTCGTGGCGCCGCAGCGGCAAGACCGGCAAGCGTCGCTGCGCAAGAGCTGCTGTCGCTGATTGACCGGTTGGGGCCTGCCGACAGCGGCAATTTCTTTGCTTATGATGGAGAGCGCCTACCCTGGTAGGCAGGGAGTGAATGTTGAATCTGAAAAAGTTGACCGAACTGGCCGCCAATGGCGAGATACGTGAGCTGGAACTGCTGTCGCTGGAGGGCGGTTTTTATATAGCGCGCATCCGGCTTGATAACGGCCAGCTTACGCTGCTGAACGATTTGGCGAGGCCCATGCACCTTCGCTCTGTCACTCATCTGCGCGATCTGCTGCAACAGGTTCCGCCATTTCCGTGCGTGCTTGTGCAGCAGTGTGTTCACGATGAAATGTGCGGCCGACGTGAAGGCCCCATCGAGTCGATGAGAATTCCCTTTTCGCTGGCGACGCCTCGTTGAGATCGCAGGGTCGAAATCTGGGACTGGTGCTGGGTGATCAGCTGTCTTTCGATCTAAGTCTGTTCGACGTATTGGATGCAGATCACGACACCATACTGATGGCAGAGGTTATCGCCGAGGCCAACTACGTCCCCCACCATCCTCAGAAGATCGTACTTATCTTCAGCGCCATGCGTCATTTTGCGCATGCCTTGCGCGAGCGGGGGTGGAACGTCATTTATGTCCAAATCAATGATGTCGGCAATTGCGGCACTTTGGCTGGAGAATTACGTCGTTGGGCTGAAGAATTGACCGCAGATCAGGTTCACATGACTGAATGCGGGGAATGGCGTTTGGAACAGGAATTACGAGGGTGTAGTCTGCCAATCATCTGGCATGCCGACCGGCGCTTTCTCTGCTCCCGAGAAGATTTTGCACAGTGGTCAGGGGCACGTGCTCATTTGCGAATGGAAGTGTTCTACCGTCGGATGCGCAAGCGTACTCAACTGCTTCTCGAACCAGATGGCAGCCCAGTGGGTGGTGTCTGGAACCTTGACACGGAAAATCGAAAAAAACTGCCGAAGGGTTTGCGCGGTCCTTTCCATGCGCGTTTCGCGGCAGATGACATTACCCGCGAAGTAATGGAAACGGTTCGCGACCGCTTCAAGGATCATTACGGCAGCCTGGATCGTTTCGATTACCCGGTGACCCACGCAGAAGCCCAAGAGCTGTGGCGGCATTTCCTCGATTTTTCTTTAGCGGCTTTTGGCAACTACCAGGATGCAATGGCTGAGGGAGAGCCTTTTCTGTTCCATGCGCGAATCAGCGCAGCCCTCAACATTGGCTTGCTCGATGTACGCCAACTCTGCGCCGAAGTGGAGAGCGAATATCGCCAAGGTCGGGTGCCGCTTAATGCTGCTGAAGGGTTTATCAGACAACTGATCGGCTGGCGAGAATATGTTCGCGGCATCTATTGGCTACGCATGCCGGAATATGCTGGTCTAAACACTTTCGGCAACAGCCGGGTGCTACCCGAGTTTTATTGGACCGGCTCCACCAATATGCGCTGTATGTCTCAGGTGATCGGGCAAACCATGGAGTTTGGCTACGCACATCACATACAGCGGCTGATGATCACTGGTAATTTCGCACTGCTTGCCGGCATCTTGCCCAAGGCAATATGTGACTGGTATTTGGCTGTTTACTTGGACGCATTCGATTGGGTTGAGCTACCCAACACCCTAGGCATGGTGATGCACGCGGACGGAGGCTATCTTGGCTCCAAGCCTTATTGTGCCAGCGGTCGCTATATTCAACGGATGTCTGACTATTGCGGTGGATGCGTATACCGGGTGGACGAATCAGTCGGCCCCCAGGCTTGCCCATTCAATTCGCTGTACTGGCACTTTCTGATACGCCATAAAGACCTGTTGGAGAGTAACCCCCGATTGGCTATGGTGTATCACAATTTGCAGGGCATGGATCAAGCTCGACGAGAGGCGATCTGGTTGAAAGGCGAAGAGCTGCTTACAAAATTAGACCTTGGCGAATCTCTGTGAAAATAATTGAGGCCCTGCTGATCAACCGATTTTTTCAGGCTGTATTGGAAGCCGACTTACTGGCGAAGAACTCCAAAAACTTCGTCAGGGCTCGTCTGTTAAATAACACGTTCGCACCTACCGATAATTTCAATTCCAATGAGTTATTCAATAGGAGATGAATGATGCACAAGGGCACATTAGGTAACAGCGGCCTTGAAGTCTCAGCCATAGGCTTGGGATGTATGGGCTTGAGTTTCGCCTATGGTCCAGCGATGGAGAAGTCAGCTGCTATATCGCTGATTCGGAGTGCCTTTGACGCAGGTGTCACGCTTTTTGACACCGCTGAGGTTTATGGACCGTACGTAAACGAAGCCTTGCTGGGCGAGGCGTTAGCCCCATTTCGCGAAGAAGTCGTAATCGCTACAAAATTCGGCTTCAAAAATGCAGATGTCGCCCAAGGTCTAGACAGCCGTCCTGAAACCATTCGAGCAGTGGTCGAAGCCTCCCTCAAGCGTCTGAAAACGGACCGTATCGATCTTTTATATCAGCATCGCGTCGATACAAATGTTCCCATCGAAGACGTCGCGGGCGCGGTTAAACAGTTGATTGAGCAAGGCAAAGTTAAACACTTCGGCCTGTCGGAAGCCGGCGTACAATCAATCCGGCGAGCCCATGCAGTGCAACCGGTCGCCGCGCTGCAAAGCGAGTATTCGATGTGGTGGCGAGAGCCGGAAAAAGATATTTTTCCCGTGTTGGAGGAGCTAGGCATTGGCTTCGTGCCGTTCAGCCCTTTGGGCAGAGGGTTCTTGACCGGAGCCATCGACGCCACCACCACATTCGCAAAAGACGACTTCCGTAATACGGTTCCGCGCTTTAACGAGGAAAACCGCAGGGCCAATGCGCAATTGGTCGAGGCGCTAGGCCATATAGCCGACGGAAAAGGCGCAACGCGCGCTCAAATCGCACTTGCTTGGCTGCTGAGTCAAAAACCTTGGATAGTGCCTATTCCGGGCACCACTAAACTACAACGTCTTGAGGAAAATATGGGGGCTGCGACCATCGAGTTAAGCCCGACTGACTTGGCCACCATCGAATCGGCACTGGCGCTTATTAAGGTGGCGGGAGATCGCTACCCTGCCCACTTGCAACAGCGCGTCGACCGCTGATGTCGTTCCCGTTGAACCGCCTGCGCTCATATACGAGCATGGGCGGTTCATCTGTATTAAAGGAAGATAGCGACCTTTGATAATTCATTTCTTTCGCGATTACGACGTGATTCGTATTGCCGCCGCTTTCGATTCTTTCTCTATCCGCTGAAAGAATGTCTGCGCGCGAATGTCCTGGGTGTAGGCCACATTCAGACGTAGCCAGCCGTACGCCTCACCCTCTGGCATAAACGCTGACCCCAGCGACAGTTGAACATGCAGCTCCTTGGCAATTTGATTGACCTTGCGGGTGTTTAAATGCCGGGGGCGCACCCATACGAACATACCTCCAGTGGGCTCGCAAAATACCTCCCAATGAACCTCGTGAAGTTGCCGAAGTGTACTCGCCATTTGCTTGTTTAGACGTTGGCGCAAGCGCTGAACCACTTTGCGATAAGACCCATTGGCCAGCAATGTGGCAACCACGTTTTCAGCGAATAGTGGGCAACCTAAACCGGTAATCATTTTGACCTCGGCCAACTGATTGATGAGGTCTGGCTGGGCAACGACATAGCCTACTCGTAATGAACTGGTCAGCGTTTTGGAAAAACTGGCGAGGTAAATTACACGATCCAAGGCATCCAGGGTTGCTAGACGAGATGTCGCGCCGTTCTGAAAGTCAGCGTAGATATCGTCTTCGACGATTCGTAAATTATGCTGCGTTGCCAATTGCAATAATCGGTAAGCAACACTCGGGGCGAGGCTGGTGCCGGTGGGGTTTTGGTACATGCTATTGATGAAAAAATAAGAAGGGGAATATTGGCAGAGGATTGCCTCAAGACTGGCGATATCCGGCCCCTGATGGGTTCTGGGTACAGCCAGGGTTTTGATCCCGTGGAACTTCAACAGGTTGAATAGATTGTAATAGCCAGGACTTTCCACCAACACCAAGTCACCCGGTTTGAGCAAGGTGCGCACCAAGAGGTCGAGGCCATGACTGGCACCCTGAGTGGTAATAATCTGGTTCGGTTCAACGTGAAGATCGATCAGACTTAGACGTTTCTGAATATGCTGCCGTAAGTGAGCAGAGCCCAGCGGGGAGCTGTAGTTGAATAACGATCGGGGGTCGCTGCGCACCACCTGACGGATTGCCAAACCTAGGTCAGCGCCCTCTCGCCACGACTCGGGCAGCCAGCCACAACCCAGTTTTAGCTCCGTTGACTCACTGTCGAACAGCTCCCATGCCCCGTTGTCCTCCTCAAGTTTAGTCCCTATGGACTGAGGCCGCGTCTGCGCCACGAAGAAGCCCGATCCGTGACGAGACTCCAGTACGCCGATGGCCACCAGTTGATCATAGGCGTTTATAACGCTGGAAAGGCTTACGCCATTTTCCTGCGCCAGTTGTCGGATTGACGGCAATCGAGCGCCGGGGCGAATGCGATGTAGGCCTATCCAATTAACAACATTATTCACGAGCTGCTGAGCGACACCCGATGCAGCGTTACAATCAATGTTCAAGTCCACGGCGAGTACTGTTCTCAACTTTTGAGCAAACAGTTAAGCACAAAAGGTAGCGGTCTGTTCCTTGTTTGCGTCATGCCTGGAACGGATAGTCAGTGGGCTTTATAAGGACACTGAAACCCCTGCTATTGAGGAACACCCTTGAACTTACAGCATCGACATACGTGGGGCCTGGCTTTTGCTCTTTGCTTGATAACCCTCGCGGTAAACCTTCAGGCACCCCTGTATACGACCTACGCGCAGTTGTCTGGCTATGGGGCGGGCGCTACTGCGGTGGCTTTTTCTGGTTATGTGCTGGGAGTGTTGCCGGTTTTACTTGCCCTCGGAGGGCTGGCTGACCGGGTGGGACGCAAACCGTTAATACTAACGGCACTGAGTTTATCAATAACGGCGACAATCATCATGTTGCTATGGCCAAACTTGATGGCACTGAGTTTGGCGCGACTGTTGCTGGGCGTAGGAACAGGGCTCGCCTCGGCTACCGGCACTGCCTACATGACAGAATTAATGGCAACCGGGGACGCGCGCGCGCCAGCCCACTGGGTCACGGCCAGTACGTCCTTAGGCTTCGGATTGGGGGCGGCGTTGACCAGCCTGTTTCTGCTCTCGCACGATAGCGTCAGGCCGGGTAGTTTTTGGCTGCAGTTGGCTTTAGCCTGCTTGGCGATCGTCGTGGTTGTGCGACTGCCGGACTCTATTGTGAAGATCAAAAAAACACCGTTATTGCGCCTGCCTACATTTCCCGCCGGTAGTCTCCCCTACGGTTTCTCTATTTTGTTGGCGTGGGCGACAGTAGGGGTGGTTATCGCCCTATTGCCTTCGGTGCTTGCAACCCATGATCTGGAGCGCTGGTCGGGCCTGTCTACTTTCACGGTGATTAGCGGGGGAATACTTTTTCAGCCCTTGGTCAGGCGCATGCAACCTGCTAACGCCACGGGGTTGGGACTTTTGGTATTACCCTTGAGCTACGCATTCTTGGCATGGGGCGCTCTCAGCGGCTCTTTGGTCGCGGTATTGATTGGCGCATTGGCCGCCAGCAGCTCGTGTTACGGATTTATATACTTGGGCGGGCTCTCGGCGGTCACGACGATGGCCGGTGCAAACAAAGTTCGCGCCAATGCCGGTTTTTTTCTATTGGCGTATGTGGGATTCAGTATTCCAGTCATTCTCACCGGTTTAATGGCCGATTACTTCGGTGCCCACATTGCGCTGCTGGTGTTTGGGCTGTTTCTATTACTGGGCGCGACCACGGTAGGAATCATCATTATTCGAGATAAAGCCTATGTCGCCAAAGGCTGTGGTAACGGACGAAGTACCGCCATGACCGCCGCGCAGGCCGCCATCATGACAAACGTGCCGATAAACACCCTTCGCATACCGAAATGACCGCCTAAATACCGACCGGTCAAGAGTCCAATAACCTGGCCGACGAGATTCATTGTGTGATTCGTTACCCAGCTAAGAAACCAGGTTTCTATTACTCGGATTTGCAGGAGCTGAAACGACTTGATTTCGGCCGGATTGCTTAGCGGTATAGAGCATAATGTCTGCCAGCTTCAGGACTTCATTGACATTGGATGAACTGTGCGGCCAATGAGCGATTCCCAACGAAATAGTGATGTGACCCGCGCTCACGAACATCGAGCTCTCTACGTGTTGACGCAAACGTTCAGAAACTCGTAGGGCCACCTCCGGTGAACTATTAGGTAAAAGAATTAAAAACTCTTCACCCCCAACCCGGCATAAAACATCGTTGTCTCGTGTATTGACCCGCATCAACTCGCCAAGCCGCTTGAGCACTTGATCGCCCACACCGTGCCCGAAGTTATCGTTCACTCGCTTGAAGTGATCTATGTCTACAGCCACCGCCGCAAATGGAGTCTTTTCAGTTTCCAGTCGCTCTAAAGAGCTTTCCAAAACACGACGATTGTATAAACCGGTGAGGGAGTCCGTTTGGGCTTCGCTTGTGAGTAGACCAATTTTTGCATGCAGTAAACGAACCCCCACCAGCATAACGCGCTTAAGTTGCGCCGCCTCGTAGTACCAAGGCTTTACGCGTTCAATCCGCCCTGCCGCTCCGGGCATTTGCATTTCTTGAGCGCTTTCAGCTAATTGAAGCAGTGGACGTGAAATTAGGCGTGCTAGCCACCACACAATGATAAAACCGAGAATTCCCAACGGGAGCGTGTTACGCAGCACATCAAGCATCAGATTATTGAGTGCTGCCAGCGTCGCTTGAGTTTGCTTTTGCGCCACAATTCCCCAATGCGCTGACGGCACATTGGCATAGCCAGCCAACATACTGATGCCCTGACTGTTAATCAGCCGCTTCTTGCCGTTCTCGCCGCGAATCACCGCTTCGACCACGGGGTTACCGTGCACTATCTGACCCACCCTTGAAGGGTCCGGGTGATACAACAGGCGGCGGTTCTGATCCACCACGTACAGGTAAGAACCATCGTGGTAATACTGTTCGCCTAAAAGATCGTTGAGAATGCTTTTTTTCTTGAGGTACAGCGTACCGCCGATATAGCCGAAATAGTGGCCCGTCTGATCGACAATGGGATGAGAAATAAATACCAGTAAATTTCCTGCGACCGAGATGTAGGGCTGACTGATAAGGGGTAGCTGTTTGGCCAATGCTTCAGCAGCGCCGGGTGTCTTCGTCATTTTTTGCTTTCCAGCAAATAAATCAGGCGAGAGCGCCACTATCCAGCCCTGCTCATTCACGATCACGACTGAATTAAAGCTGTTCGTCTGTAATTGCAATCGCCGTACTTCCGATTGCACTAGCTGTTTGTTTTCAAGCTGATCACTTAACAGCGCCGCACTGTAGGCCAGTTGCTGCCTGGCCGCGATGAGAAATACGTCTGTGCTGTTAGCCAACTTGGTGGCGTAGGTACGGTTTGCCTCCAATGTGTTGTCGATCAATAATTGACGTTGGACACGGTAACTGGCGTAAAGGCTGTTGACCAAGGTAAGCGCCGCACTTAAAAGTGCCAGAGTAATAATAAGGCGGCGCAAATTGATGCTAAATAAATGTTGGGGTGGCATGCAGGCTATCCGGTGAGTCATCCTTGATCTTGCGACGGTTTTTTGTATGTCGTCAGGATCAAGTCGCTAATGCAACTTCGCCCAAAACTGCTTGGTCAATTCATGCAGTGCAGATGTCAACCGTAAAGCTTCACTTGCGTTGTCATGATTATTTTGGCTGGTGCTGACGCTCAGATCGGCAGCGTCTCTAATGTTAGAAACACTGCGGTTAATACCTTCGCTCACTGCACCCTGCTCTTCTACCGCCGCCGCAATCTGCATGTTCATTTCCGTAATTTCATGGACACCACGGCCGATGCCCCCAAGGGACTCCCTTGCCTGGCGGGCTTGGCTAACGCTTAATTGTGCGTGGTCACGGCTTTGCTCCATGACACTTACCGCAGCGCGTGTGCCATCTTGCAGCGCGCTGATCATTTGCTGAATATCGGCGGTTGACTGCTGGGTCCGCGCAGCCAAACTGCGCACCTCATCGGCGACCACTGCAAAACCGCGTCCTTGATCCCCTGCACGTGCAGCCTCGATGGCGGCATTGAGAGCCAACATATTTATTTGCGCAGTGATATCCCCAATCACGTCCAAGACATGGGAAATATCATTGCTGTGGTTTTCAAGCGCATAAATCACGTGAGTGGCCTGATGGATTTCAATTTCCAGAGCGGTAATCATGCGGCTCGTATCGCTTACCAATTGCTGTCCGAAGCGAGTCTCATTGCCGGCTTTTTCCGCCGCGCTGGCAGCACTCTGAGCATTGCGCGCGACGTCTTGGATGCTGGCCGCCATTTGAGTGATCGCGGTGGCGATTTGATCAGTTTCGACCTGCTGCTCGACAGTCAATCGGTTACTTGCATGGATCTCGTCAAGCAGGTTTTTTGCACAACCTCCCAACCGATCAGAGGCGTCGGCAATACGACCGATAACAGCACCGGTTTCCGCCTGAGCGGTCAACAACGCAAACTGAATCTGACCGACCTCGTCCGTTCGTCCCGTGTAAAGAATCTGGCTCACCGGGTTATCCGCCAACTCCCGTGTCTGGCGCGCCAAACTCCGGAGGGGACCGAGTACGAAGGCTATTGCGATATAGCTCAATGCACAATTGAGCGCGGCTTGCATGAATGAAACATACGGCGGAATGGACAACATGCTGTCGAGACCAAAGGTGCCAAGGGCAATCAAGCTACATACCAGCAAAGAGATTTTTGCGCCCAATCCTAAACGCAACCAACGGCTGATCGAGCCTCGCCCATTACGCAAATGTACATAAAGTTTTTCTGCTGCTTCGATTTGCGCCGTGGTAGGTGCTGTGCGCACTGATTGGAATTCAACCGTTTTGCCATTCTTTCGAATAGGTGTGACGTATGCACTGACCCAGTAATGATCGCCGTTCTTACAACGATTCTTAACCAGTCCCATCCAGGAGTGTCCAGCATTCAATGTCGCCCACATGTGCTTAAACGCTAACGTGGGCATGTCCGGATGCCTAACGATATTATGGGGTTGGCCTAGCAGTTCCGCTTCGCTGTAGCCACTAAACTTAATAAAGTCGGGGTTCACATACGTGATTAGGCTGGCGCCATCGGTGGTTGAGAGAATATTTGCATCGTCTGGAAGTTTAATTGCACGGCCAGTTACTGGTAAATTATTTCTCATGAAAAACCCTTGTTATCAATGCCGCGTAGCGACCGCAGGGCAGTGAATGCGTAGCAAAGATACTGCTGATAATTAGCAATGCAGTGTTCCATGTCAGACAGCAAATATAATTTTGTAGTGCTCTTTAGTAAGGCACCGCAACGCATGATTTTATAGATTTTTGTTTACTGACTTATTACTGCCGTCAGAACGTTTTCGTATAAATATGGCGGGTCGGCAGTTAATTGCTTAGCTAACTATATAACTATGGCCTCACCTAAAAAGTCGCTATGACGTAGCTGCCTGTCACGAGGGCAGAGTGATTAGTATAAAGTTTTAAAGTATCGGGCAACCAAGGGAACCCATAGCCAATACGTCGATGCTTGGACGAGACCGTACAATAACGTGTAACTATGTACAAGGTGTAAATTACTGGAGGCAAAAAAATTTGCAAATATCAGCCGGGACCATGCGCGATTATCGTTAGGAAAAAGTTTTTTTAATCTGGCTCACCTGACCTGCTGTGGCCCGGCTTAGAAATCCAAGTGAGCTAACGTGTAAGCCATTGCCCCTATCTTGCGCGAGGCACTGCGCCCCGCGAACACGTTCGCTTTCACAGAATCTACATCAACTGCATGTTAATCGACGAATTAGAGGGGTTTTCGACGGGTTAATCATAAAACGGCTCCACCGATTTTCGACTGCCTATAAAAAAGCTGTCGGCCACCAGTCGTAAAGGCTGAAGGTCAAGGTCGCTGGTTTTCCGTTGAATCAATTGCTCGAAGTGTCTGTACACGGCCTCGTACTCTCCTTCGTCAGCTACCGATTGAGCCACTCCATCAATGGTCAGAGACGCCCCGCCGTTGTACAGCCGCAGTGTGCCTTCGATACAGCGAATCTCAATACTCCAGAGCTCATCATGCCCGTGGTCGAAATCAAACTCGGCCTTAATGTCCAGATGATTTGAGTCTGACAAACGCAACAACGCAGCAATTGGCGACTGGCAGTTGCTGGGCACTCTCAACTCTGCCGACTCAACGAACAGGGGCAATGGTAATAAATGAGTAACAATGGATAACGCATTAATACCCGGATCAAACACACCCAAGCCGCCTGGTTGCCAGATCCATGCTTGGCCGGGGTGCCATTTGCGCACATCTTCTTTCCAATCGATTTGTACAGACTGGAGAGTACGGCTCGATAGCCATTCGCGTGCCGCTTCAACGCCCGGGGCAAAACGCGAGTGCCAAGCAAACAAACCGCTTACGCCCAGGTCACGAACTTGTTCCACCAATGCCATTGCCTCCCCCAGGGTGGCACAGGGCGGTTTTTCAACCAAAACGTGTTTTCCCGCAGCCAAGGCGGCACGCACTAGCGCGTAACGGCCTTGAGGCGGCGTACAAAAAGCGATGGCATCTAGCGATGGCAATTGCTTGAGCATTTCCTCCAACGAACTGAAGTTCGCAACTCCTGGGCATGCTTGCCCCAGGGTTGCGACTGCAAGCAGTTGAAATGCAGAGTTAGCGAGAATCGCTGGTACGTGTTGATCCTGAGCAATCTTGCCGTAGCCCACCAAACCGAGACGAATCGGTTGCATCGTTGACTCCTGTTTTTGTATTTATGGTCGATGCAGCAACCTAGACGCAAATCATCGGCTAAACAACTGGCGGACGTGACGATATTCATTCCAATGCCAGTAGATATCGCCTTTTTCGACCTGAAACGCTCAGAAGCTAAAGTCGACTTTGGTCCACAGGGTTCGGCCTGGCTCGTTGACAGCCTTGCCACCCGGATAACCAAAGCCCGCGTTGCCCGCAAGGTTCAGATGCTCGGTGTAATCTTTGCCCAGCACGTTATCGACGCTGGTGCTGATCTTCAGCTGCTTACTGAGCCGATAGCTGCTGTTAAGTGAGACCACGCCAAATCCTGCGCTCTTGCCAAAATCCCGCCCCACCACATTGCCTGTATGAAGGGGTATTCAGCCATATGCGACATAACGGCGCATGCCTTGGCATTCAGCGTATTTTTTAAGTTTGCCGGGAAGGCAGGAAGGCTGCCAGACTGATTAGCCGCCAGCCTTTTCGTTAAACGTACAGAGCATCCCATGATTCATATCCGCCCCATGACCGCCTCCGACTTCGAGGGCTTTTGGCCGACCTTTCAAGCAATCGTCTCTGCCCAGCAGACCTATGCCTATGAACCTGCGACAACCCAAGAGCAGGCACTACAGTTGTGGTTTCACACCCCGCTACACACTTTAGTAGCCGAAGAGGACGGTGTATTGCTCGGCAGTTATTACCTCAAAGCCAACGCTGCAGGCCCGGGCAGTCATGTCAGCAATTGCGGCTATATGGTCAGCGAGGTAGCCCGTGGGCGTGGAGTCGCTCGACAGATGTGCGAACACTCACAGCAATTGGCGCGTGAAAGCGGCTTTTCGGCCATGCAATTCAACTCGGTGGTGGTCAGCAACGAAGTGGCCGTTGCGCTATGGCACTCGCTTGGATTTGAGACAGTCGGACGCATACCCCGCGCCTATCGGCATAAGCAGTTGGGGCTGGTAGATTGTCTGGTGATGTTCAAATGGCTCGCGAACCCTGTAAAAAAATCTTTCCCGGAACAGGCCAAGTTAATCGGTCGCAAGAACATTGAATCCGTCGTTTCGCGCCCGCGCCGGGGTTAGTTGCAATGGCTGATCATCGCGATCGGTAGTCGAGTATGTGTTGGCTAAAAGGCCGAGCGGTTTAGCTTAGATACCCAGACGTATTTCTTAGCGAACAAGTCGGCTCCCACAGAGTGAACTGCGCCCCAAATGTTGGACACCCATCCAACTACCGGGGTGTTTTTCATGGGTAAATATTCAACGCAGTTCAA